>DAOWNV010000121.1 GCA_030642405.1 Desulfosarcina sp. | reverse complement strand
ATGCCTAATACCACCTTTCTGTTCGGAGACGATCAGAAATACCTTCGTTTCATCAGCGAGCATTCTATTCGCAAGGTGATCTTAACCTTTGAAGGACGAGCCCGGCTGTTCTACGAGCTTACAGAAAATGGAGTTTGCACACGCAGGGTATCCCTGGATGCAGAGAAACTATCAGGCAAGGGTGCAAAGGAATATCTGGAAGGACTCTTTAAAGAAATCGCCGGGGTAATCGGTAGTTGAGAACCGGAGTTTAACTCCCCCTAAGGACATTTATAATGCCTCTGTCTCTCTCGAGCTGAATCTGATATGTTCCGGGTATGTTAAAAGATGCAGATGAACACCTAAAGAATCTGGTCGAAAGAGTCAGTTCAGCCATCCAGCAAAGCGGCCTCCTTACCGATAAAGTGCTCGCCTATATCGAAAGCGCCCTGTTTACACCTGATCCAGAAGCACTGATCAACTTTATTACCGACGACAGTGATTGCGAAAGAGACACACTTCTGGATCTCATCTTCTCTCCGGGTCAGGATGTTCAAAGAAGCCTGGAATCGTTATTGGAAAAATATTCTTTTTCCAGCGACGATGAACGCTTATTATCTGATCGCCTGACCGCCAGGGAAATTATCGCCCCGATTCGCATGCCCGATAACATGGAACTGGTGAACATTTCCGTTCCGGGCTACATCAAATCGCAATACCTTAGACGGCTGAATATTTCCTGGCAATTGGATTCGTGCGTTATATCGGCCATAAGGGGTAGTGTAACACAGGCGCTGTGGCCTGTTATCAAGGTAAAACTGAGAAACACTGGGATTAGGCCTAATCCCGAACAACTGACATTTCTTTGCCGATTCTTTGAAAAAATGGAGGACAAGGATCCGGAATATCCGGCATATCTGGATCTGATACTTACTCTGCCGGCAGCCACCGCCGACACCGGCGATATGTACGAACACTTGACCGAATACAAACGTTCCTTATTTCGCATCCTCCAACAAACAAAACGATTCGAAACCCTGCTCAACCGGTCCAACATGGAGACACTCATGCTCCAGGGGATCCGAGCCCCTCACGCCTGCGCCGGCCGGCTGGTCCATCAAATGGAATTAGTCGATCGAATATGTTATGGAATCTTCGGGAAGACTGAAATCATCGCGGAGCCTTTGGAAGAACCCGTCCGGCACGTGTCGGACCCGACAAATCCTGAAGAAGTCGTTCGATCACTTTTGCGATAATACCCAAGAGATTTACAAACCGAATAGAATGGGATAGTCAATGCCCATCCAGAAAGGGTTGAAACAGTTGAAATACATCACCATAACAGGTTTCTTTTTCGTGGCGGCACTCTGCTTTCTTGTACCGTCTTCTTCGGACGCAGAAGAAGATCAACGGATTATCGATTCCATCATCTCCGGTGTGGAAGCCCGATATAATGTACCCGGATTTTCAGCGGATTTTTATCAGGAATCAGTCCTCAAAGCCATGGCGATCACCGACACGGCCTCCGGACGCTTGATGGTGAGGCAACCTGGAAAAATGCGATGGGAGTACCTGGTACCGGAACCCCAAACCATAATAACCGACGGTAATGATTTGTGGGTGTACCGGCCGGAGGAAAACCAAGTGATGGTGGGAAAAGCCCCTGCACTGTTCGGTGAAGGTAAAGGCGCGGGGTTTTTATCCAACATCAAAATGGTTCGAGACAGTTTTCAAGTCTCTCTTGAAAAGACCGCAACCCCAACGCTGTATCGGTTGAAACTTATACCAAATCAATCCTCGGCGGATCTCATGGAGGTTCAACTGGATATTGAAAAAAAAAGGTTTGACCTGGTTCGGATCACGACATTTAACATCTACGGGGACGAAACTCGTATTCAATTGAAAAATATCAGCTTTGACAATCCGCCACCGGAAAGCCTATTCAGCTTCGATGTTCCTAAAGGGGCCGATGTGGTAAAAATGAACCCGTAAAACAGAAGGAATCGTACAAAGGAACCAATTATGAAAGATAGAATCAGGGCGTTACTCAAGGAAAAAAATGCCATCATGCTGGCCCACAACTATCAACCTCCCGAAATTCAGGACATGGCGGACATGTGTGGAGATTCCTTAGAGTTAAGTATCCGTGCCGGTGAAACCGATGCAAAGGTGATCGTTTTTTGCGGGGTTCATTTTATGGCGGAAACCGCTTCGATCATCTCCCCGGATAAAACAGTCTTGCTGCCCAGGCTTGATGCCGGATGTCCCATGGCCGATATGATCGACGCCGAATCGCTGGCAGCAAAAAAAGCGTCTCTACCGCCCATGCCGGTGGTGACCTATGTGAACTCAACAGCAGAAGTCAAGGCACTGTCGACCATCTGCTGCACCTCAGCCAATGTGATTCAGGTTGTCAACAGTCTGCCGGAAAAAGAGATGCTCCTGACCCCGGATCGCAACCTGGCCATGTATGCCACTTCCAAAACAGACAAGAAGATCCATGTGTGGGACGGCTACTGCCCTATCCACGATCTTCTGACCGCTATCGATGTTGAAAAGGCAAAAGCCGACCATCCGAATGCCCTTTTCACAGCGCATCCGGAATGCCGGCCGGAAGTACTGGCATTGGCGGATTCGGTGGAAAGTACATCTGGAATGCTCCGCTTTGCCAAGGCATCTGAACACAAAGAATTCATCATCGGTACGGAAATCGGATTGCTGCATGCCATTCAAAAGCAGAACCCTGATAAAATTTTTTATGCTGCTTCTCAAAAGATGGTCTGCCTTGACATGAAACGCATAGGCCTTTCTGATGTTGCCAGGTGCCTTGAAAACATGTCCGGCCAAGTTAAAGTGCCCGAAAAAATCCGTATACCGGCGCTGGCTGCTGTAGAGAAAATGATTGAACTGTCGAAGTAGAACAGGTTGCTCCATTTAAAATAAAAAAGGCCGGCAACACCGATGCCGGCTTTTTCCATTTTTTACCTGGTTTTATGCAACGCTTGGGTTTATCGGTGTCTATTCAGAAATGTCTGGATAGGCACTATTTACAGAGTCTCCACCATATCATCCGGTATGTCGGCGTTGGTGTAAACCTTCTGCACGTCGTCGCAATCGTCCATGGCGTCCATCAACTTGAGCATTTTCTCTGCATCCTTTCCCTGTAGTTCACTCATGTTCTGGGGCAACATGATCACTTCGGCATCACTGAAGGGAATATCGGCTCCTTCAAGGGCTTCCTTGACCGCATCGAAAGCCTCGGACTCGGTGATTACCTCAAAGCTGTCGTCCTCTTCGCGAACATCTTCGGCACCGGCCTCCAGAGCCACCTCCATGAGTTGCTCTTCATCCACAGCATTCTTGTCTACGTTAAAGTAGCCTTTTTTATCGAACATCCAGGCCACACAGCCATTTTCCCCCATATTCCCGCCATATTTATTGAAGATATGACGAATTTCCGCCACAGCACGATTCTTATTGTCCGTCAACGATTCCACTAAAATGGCGGCTCCCCCGGGTCCGTAGCCTTCATAGGAACTTTCTTCGTAGCTTACGCCTTCCAGTTCACCCGTTCCTTTCTTAATGGCACGTTCGATATTGTCTTTGGGCATATTCTCTGCCTTAGCAGCCGCTACAGCCGATCGAAGTCGGGGGTTTACCTCAATATCACTACCTGCCGACCGAGCTGCCACGGTAATCTCTTTGATCAGTTTGGTGAAAATCTTTCCGCGTTTGGCGTCCTGTGCACCCTTGCGATGTTTGATGGAAGACCATTTGTTGTGTCCTGACATACATACCTCCTGGTAAGTGCCAATCCAGCAATGGTTATTTTGCCCGATATCCGGATAGACACTATTGACAATTTCTATTTCTTTCCCAACCCGATAACAAAAACTTCCCGGCTGGTTTTTCTCGTGCTTTTGGGGCGAAACGCCGTTTGCCGTTGAAAGAGATCCCGAACCTGATCGGCAAAAGCTTTATATTCACTGCCCTGGAAAATTTTACAGACAAAATCGCCACCTACAACAAGATTTCTTTCAGCAACGTCCAAAGCCGCCTCACACAACCCTACGGAACGAGTTTCGTCTACATGGCGATTGCCGGTAGTTGCAGGGGCCATATCGCTGAGGACGACATCGAAACTAACCCGTTCCAATTGGGCCAGATGTGCCTCAAGATCAACAACATCACCGGTGATAATAAAAACATTCTCCGGAAATTGAATGGTAACCGGTGATAGATCTATGCCTATCAGCCTTCCGCCTGCGCCGACCGTTTTTGCAGCAAATTGCAGCCAAGAACCAGGTGCACATCCCAAGTCCAAAACACGTGATCCTTTGGACAAAATCCGATGTTTTTGTTGAATCTCCTGAAGTTTGTAAGCTGAGCGTGCTGCAAAATTCTCTTTTTTTGCCCGACGGGTGTAGTGGTCGGCCCACGGGTTTCCTTTTGATCGTTTCATATCTTTTCGACCATCTCAAGTCAAGTCCGACGCTATCTGAATTAAACTAAAACGCAATAGTTTAAGTATGTTGTCAAAAAACCGGTGAATTAGAAAAGCCGCTCTATAGCCTCTTTTACGTTGTTCACACCTTCCAGGACAATCCCTTTTTGGCGTTTCAATCGTTCCAGGCTACCGGCCGGCGCAAGGCATCGGGAGAATCCCATCTTTTTAGCCTCTGAGATACGGATGTCCATATTGCTCACCGCCCTTACCTCACCAGTCAGCCCCACCTCTCCGACCACCATGGTATCTTTGCGGATAGGCCGGTCCAGGAAGCTGGAAGCGATGGCCGAGATAATACCCATATCCACCGCAGGCTCCATGATTTTTACGCCTCCAGCCACATTCATGAAGATATCGTTCCCCATCAATTGCATGCCCAGTTGCTTTTCCATGACCGCCACCAGCAGGGCTACCCGATTGTGGTCAAGCCCAAGGATGGTTCTTCTGGGGGTACCGAAGTTCGTATTAGACGCCAGGGCCTGGAGTTCCACCAGAATAGGGCGGGTTCCTTCCAAACTTGCGGTTACGACCGAACCGGATGCGTTTTCCGGCCGTTCGGATAAAAAAACAGCCGATGGATTGGTAACTTGACTCAACCCGCTCTCTTTCATTTCGAAAACACCGATTTCGTTGGTCGAACCAAAACGGTTTTTCACGGCCCGCAAGATACGAAACACGTGGTTCCGATCCCCTTCGAAATAAAGAACCGTGTCCACCATATGTTCCAACAGGCGAGGACCGGCGATTGAACCGTCCTTGGTTACATGCCCCACCAAGAATGTAGGAATCCCTGTTCTTTTGGCCATCAACATCAAACGCATGGTGGATTCCCTTACCTGGCTGACACTCCCCGGTGCCGAAGTGATTTCCGGGCTGAAAACGGTCTGGATGGAGTCCACCACCAACACATCCGGCTTTTCGTTGTCAACCATGTTCATGATCGCATCGATATCTATTTCCGACACGACCAGCAGGTTGGATGAGACTGCCTTTAGACGCCGGCTGCGCAGGCGAAGCTGGAGGACAGATTCCTCACCGGATACATAGAGTACTTTTTGGCCTGCACCGGCGATTCCGTGTAGCACCTGAAGCATCAATGTGGATTTACCGATACCCGGATCACCGCCTATAAGCACCAAGGTTCCGGTCACCAGACCTCCACCCAGCACTCGATCGAATTCCTGGATGCCGGTGGACATCCGCTGCTCATCAACAATATCAACGGCATCGATGGGGACCGGCCGATTCCCATCCCTGGTCAGGAATTTGTTTCCGGCAGTGAGCTTTCGCACCAACTTTTCTGAAAAAGAATCCCATGCCCCGCATTCGATGCATCGTCCCATCCATTTGGCCGATTCATACCCGCAAGATTGGCAAACGAAAAGTGTTTTTGCAGTTTTTCTTGCCATGTTTGGTTTAAATTCCTAAATTAAAGACCAGATGATAAAAAATGCCGATTCCTGTCCGCCGGATACAATTAAAAAAACTGTGAACGAACGATAAACAATTACCATGCCCACACCAGCCATTGCAACCACACTGCCGGCAGGATGGAACAATTTGTTTGATCCACAAACGAAAAATGGATTTTCACCGTCTGTTTCAACAATACCTTTATGTTTTAGAATCAGGACTGGAAAATCATTCATTTAATGTGGTATGTCTTACCAAACTGGAGATAAATAAACATGATTGATAATTTATTGCTAAGTCATAAGAAAAGATATGCATATTGGCTTATGGTTGCCGTGTGTTTGGTAATCGTCGGAAATACTATCCCGGTTAGTGCCACCGACGTGCCCGGACCCTTTTATGCACTGGAAAAACGGTTGGTTGAAGATGGTTTCGACCAGGCTCACATCAATTCTCTTTTTTCCAATCCTGACGTCTCCTTTGAAAAAAGCGGTGTCAGCGCCTACTTTATGCATAACGAGGCCAAGCTGAACTATAAGCAATTTCTGCGGTCAAAGAATATTGCCTCGGCGAGAAAATATATGAGCAACCATAAAGATGCATTGGAATCAGCACAAAAAAATTTCGGGGTAGACAAAGAAGTGATTACCGCCATCATCCTGGTGGAAACCCGGTTGGGAACCTACACTGGTAACAAATCGGTTATCAATACCCTATCCACCCTGGCGGCCATGACAGAGGAAAAACCCCGCCAGGCCATCTGGGAAAGCTTGCCCGACAATGACAGGCGAATGTCCCGTGAACGGTTCGAAAAAAAGGCGGACCGGAAATCAAATTGGGCCTACAGAACTAAAGGCTTTCTTATTCTACACGGAAAAAGAAGGCCTGGACCCCATCGCAATAAAAGGGTCCTACGCCGGTGCCCTGGGAATTTCCCAGTTTATGCCCAGTAATATCGCCCCTTACGGAAAAGACGGCAACGCCGATGGCCAAGTGGATCTCTTTGTTCATGCCGACGCTATTTTCAGTGTTGCCGGCTACCTGAAACATTATGGTTGGAAGCCTGGAATCTCACGAGAAAAAGCATACAAGGTTGTTTTTCATTACAACCATAGTAAATACTACGTAAATGCCGTACTCGATATCGCGAAACAATTAAAAGGCTGATTAACAATGAGTACAAGCATGATTGTGATCCTTACCGGAATTTCCTTTTTCCTGCTGACCTGTACGGCAATTCTGGACATCGCTCGCAAAGATTTCGGATCCACTCAAATAAAGGCTCTGTGGGGATTGATAGTGGCGATGATCCCTTTTATAGGCGTTGCCATCTATTTTGTTTTCGGCTATAGAAAAGGACAAAAACCTTCTTCCGATGCTCCGATTGAATAAAGATAGCAAATAGTGTTTGACAAGGGTCTATCTTTTCTATAGAGAATCGGCTGCTTTTCAAATGGTCCCATCGTCTAGTGGTTTAGGACGTCGGCCTCTCACGCCGGTAACCCGGGTTCGAATCCCGGTGGGATCACCAATAACAATATCAAGGGGTTAGGTGAGCCCTATCTTCACTATGATCGTTACCTTTCCCCAGGGTTCCCCATCGCCACAGGGGTCATCGAGGGGGCATGCCGGCACCTGGTAAAAGACCGTATGGAGGTGACAGGCGCAAAGTGGAGGCTCGAAGGAGCCGAAGCCGTACTGCGTCTGCGCGCCCTTCGATCCAGTCGCTACTTCGACGAGTACTGGACTTTCCATGAGGCTTGTGAGTACGAAAGAAACCATCAGGCTCTCTACGCCGGTGGCGTCGTTCCGCTCACCACCACTTCGTGCCCGTCTTCCAGACGCGGCCATCTGAAAGTAATCAAGTAGCATAATCGGGCGGATGAGGATCGTTATGAACTACTGCAAACTGTTTCCATGGATCGTCGTAAAAGAGCCGCACCCTTTTCAATTATGGGGCGTGTGGAACAGGCATTAAAACGCGCCGGCGCCGACAAGGAATATATTGATGAATATTTGAGTGAAGCGACCTCGGGAGATTATGATCATTTGCTGGT
>DAOWNV010000155.1 GCA_030642405.1 Desulfosarcina sp. | reverse complement strand
GCGTCCACCCATGTGAACAACTCCCAGGGTTTCGTTGCCGATTGCATGGACTGTCACCTGCCTGCTCCTCATAAGATGTTCGACTTCTTTTTTGCCAAAACCGTTCATGGTGTTAAAGACGTCATCAAACATTTCACAATCAAGGAATATGATCGTAAAAAAAATCGTGAGGCGGCTTATGCTTCATTTGACAACGCCGAGTGTCAGAAATGTCACCGGAACCTTCTGGCCATGCCGCATAAACGTGGTGCCATGTTGGCTCACCGTTCGGTGCTCTACCCTAGACCAGGATACGAAAAAAAATGTGTCGACTGCCATTATGACCTCGTGCATAACAACAGCACCACTTTTATGTATAAACAATATCGAAAGGCACCATACCAGGCAAAAGGCCTGAGAAACCTATAGAATTATTGTTCAATCACTGAAAGGAGAAAAAAGCATGTACCGACGCTATCTGTACTTTTTATCGGGATTGCTGATTGTCGGGTTGATGACGGGCCTTTTCCTGTCCACGGCCATTGCCCAACCCAACTTCGCAAAAGTCAAGGAGTTTCGAATCGAACGCAGCATGCCGCCGGAGGCCGTGGCCTGCATCGAATGCCACAAGCAGACCAACCCTGGTCTTTTTGGCGATTGGGCCAACAGTCGCCATGCCAATGCCAACATCACCTGCCTGGACTGCCACCTGGCCCAACCGGGTGACAAGGACATAGCCAAAGGGCATGAGAAATACTACGGTCGTAGCGACCTGCCCTATGGCGAGGAAAAATACAAGGTCCCTATTGCTGTCGTTGTCACCCCTAAAGACTGCTCCCGCTGTCATCCGGATGAGGTAACCCAGTACAGCAAAAGCAAGCATGCCAATACCATAGAAATCGTGTGGAAACTGGATCCATGGTTGAACAAAGGGATGAACTCGGACAACGAAAGAAAAGTGGGTTGCTATCACTGCCACGGCACTGTTCTGGCTGTAGACGATTCAGGCAAATTGGATTCGGATACCTGGCCTAACGTGGGAGTTGGACGGGTGAATCTTGACGGCAGCAAGGGTTCTTGCACCTCCTGCCACACCCGACATCGGTTTGCTGTCTCTGAAGCCAGAAAACCCGAAGCATGCGACTCCTGTCACCTGGGCCCTGACCATCCCCAAATTGAAATTTACGAAGAGTCCAAACACGGAAGCGTGTACAATGCGTTTAAAGACGAATTCAATTTCAAGGCAGCCGCCGGCACCTGGACTCCTGGAACCGATTACCGGGCACCTACATGCGCGGCTTGCCACATGAGCGGTTCCGGGAAAGTCACGGGAACCCACGATGTCACTGAACGGCTCTCTTGGGAAACTCAGGCTCCGTTAACAATTCGTCCCCAGGACTTCAAACCCTTCCCAGCGGGAACTGATTGGCAGGTGGAGCGCAATAAGATGAAAAATATCTGCCGCTCATGTCATGGCGATTCCTGGATCAATGACTTCTATAAAGGTTTCGACAAGGCGGTGGAAGAATACAACGAGGTATACTTCAAGCCTGCCAAGGCCAAATTGACGGAGTTGTACGAAAAGAAGTTATTGGATAAAACCAAATATTTTGATGAACGGCTCGAAGTGGAATTTTACGAGTTATGGCACCACGAAGGACGTAGAGCACGGATGGGCACCATGATGATGGCACCGGACTACGCCTGGTGGCATGGTTTTTATGAATGCAAACTCCGCTTTGCCAACTTCATGGAAGAGGCCAATCACCTGATTGAAACAGGGAAGGCTGCCTATATTGCAAAAGACTTCCCCAACGCAACAGGGGATACCACCCGGCCTTCGAAGATCTTCGGAAAAAAATAAACACAATTAGAATTACCCATTAAAAAAGCCGCCCTGCTTTGCAGGACGGCTTTTTTTTCAGCTATCTTTTTTCAATGAACAACGATTGGTTTCTTTTAACTTTTATCAAAACAACAAAACTGCATGGAAAACGTTCCCCGCCCTTGTGTTGCCGATCGCAGGTTGGTGGAGTAACCGAACATTTTCGCTAAGGGAACCGTTGCTTTTATTGTCTGCACACCCGGTCTGGAGTCAATAGATTCAATTTTGCCGCCACGGGCATTCAAGTCTCCGATTACATCCCCGATAAAATCATCGGGAGCGATCACTTCCACGGCCATGATGGGATCCAGCAGAAAAGACGAACCGGCAGACAACGCCTCGCGGACGGCCATAGAGGCAGCAACGACAAAGGCCAACTCGGTTCCGTTTGAATCCTTAGAGCCCGCCCCTTTTAAAACCGCTTTTACATCCACAACCGGATATCCCATAATGATCCCGCTCTCCAGAGACTCTATTACCCCTTTTTCTACTGCCTGCACCATTGCAGGTGGCAATGTCTCCTCATCCAGACGAGATTCGATACGATTCCCGCTACCGCGGTCCAGGGGGATCAGTTCCAAATCGATTTCTCCAAAATGGCGGCTACCGGCTATCTCCTTGTCAAAAACCCCATGGCCGGAGGCCCTTGATTCGATGGTTTCCCTGTAAACGACCTGGGGCTTGCCCACATTGACCTTAGTATTGAATTCGCGCTGCATGCGGCTAGTAATGATTTCCAGGTGCAGTTCACCCATACCCGACAAAATGGTCTGGCCGGTGTCTTCGTCTTCCCTGACGCAAAGAGTGGGATCTTCTGCTATAAATTTTTCGAGGACCTGTTGAAGCTTCTCCTGATCACTGTGGGTTTTCGGCTCTACCGCCACCGAGATGACCGGTTCGTAGAAATCAATCTTTTCCAGCATAACCTGATGATCCTGGTTGCAAAGTGTTTCACCGGTCGATGATTCTTTGAGCCCGACAACGCCTACAATGGCACCGGGTCCAACCGAGTCCACCCGTTCTCTTTTATTGGCGTGCATTTTGAGGATACGAGACAATTTTTCTTTCTTTTTCCGACTGGGATTGTACACATCGCTACCGGCATTCAATTTCCCGCTATACACCCGGACATAGGACAGCTTTCGCCCTTCCATCATTGAAACCTTGAAAATAAGTGCAGCCAAAGGAGCTTTCTCGTCCGGTTTGCACACATAGGCCTCATCGTTTTCCAAGTTAACACCGGTTATTGCCGGAACATCCAAAGGGCTGGGAAGGAATTGGACAATTGCATCCAATAATGGCTGGATTCCCTTGTTTTTCAAAGCACTTCCGCATAATACGGGTAAAATCTTTAGATCGATGGTGGCTTTGCGGATCGCATTGAGAATCGTTTCCGTGTCGATGGTCTCCTCACCAAGATAGGCCTCCAATATATCATCATCGACCTCTGCCAGGGTCTCAAGCAATTGTTCCCGGTACGTTTGTGTTTCTTCTTTTAGGTCGCTGTCGATTTCACCCGTGCTATAGCTGGCTCCTAGCGTATCGTCGTCCCATCGAATCTGTTCCATTCGAATCAGATCGATGGTTCCGGAAAAGTTGTCTTCTGCGCCTACGGGAATATGAAGAATCAACGGATGGGCCTGAAGTCTGTCTCTCATCATCTGAACGACATTGAAAAAATCAGCTCCGATACGATCCATCTTGTTGATAAACGCTATCTTCGGTACTTTGTACCGGTCCGCCTGTCGCCATACCGTTTCCGACTGTGGTTCTACGCCGCCAACGGCACAAAAAACACCAACGGCACCGTCAAGCACCCGAAGGGAACGTTCCACTTCAATAGTGAAGTCCACATGGCCCGGCGTATCGATGACCTGAATGTCTTTCCCCTTCCATTGGCAAGTGGTGACGGCGGAAGTTATTGTGATTCCCCGTTCCTGCTCGTCGACCATCCAGTCCATCACTGCTTCGCCGTCATGGACTTCACCGATTTTGTGGGATCGCCCCGTATAGTAAAGCACCCTCTCCGTTACCGTTGTTTTTCCGGCGTCGATATGGGCAATGATACCAATGTTTCGAATCAAATTGAGTTTGTCCGTTTTCTTTTTCATCGTGTCAACAGCATGTCAGCGGTTAAAGGGTTTTCAAGCGTAATACATCCGTTCAATGTTCGGGCCTCTTCACCTTCGATCAGAATTTTGACCTTATCGATTTCAGGAATGTTGAGAATCAGAGAATTGACGACGGAAAATAATGTCAATTGTTCCTTTCGACAACCACCAGGACGATTATTTCTGAAATGTTCAGAAAAATCTACGACGGCCGTACCATCGTCAAGCAAAAACAAGGATCTTAGGGTCGTCCCAGTAGGAATTGTGTCGAGGTTTCCATTAATTGATCCTCTGATCAGCTCTTCCACCAGTTTTCTTTCGTATGATAGAGGATCTCCCGGATAGACCATCACGCGCTTTTCTGCAATTAAAAAATGCTGTTTCGCATCAGCAAAGTATAGATGGGCGACCTTTTTTTTCCCAAAGTCAGCGTCACCCAACGATAGCCCGGCAAAAAAAGAAACCAGTGGTATGGTAATTGCCAGCCAACCGATAGCTTTAGAAACGGTTGCCCGGCAATAATGAGTGTTCATTTGGGTATCTTTCAAATCGATTAGTCATCGGTCTTTGGCAGACAAGCATAAGGAATTTGAATATGTGGGATATCCCTTTCGATAAACAAAAAACGATGATAATAAAAAAAGCGGATTTTCAGTAAACCAACCGAAAATCCGCTAATAATAGTAAATGATGATCCTTTTTACAACCCTTCGATAGCCTCGGTCAGTTCAGGCAGAAAGTCGAGGATGTCTGCCTCGATGCCCACCTCGGCAACCTGGAAGATTGGCGCCTTGACGTTTTTATTGATGGCCACGATAAAAGGAGCTCCCTTGATGCCGCCCATGTGCTGAAAGCTGCCGGAGATCCCGCAGGCAAGATAAACCTTGGGTTTGACCGTCTGGCCGGAAGTCCCCACCTGGCGGGACTTCTCCAGCCATTTGGCGTCCACGATGGGACGGGAGCAAGAAACAACCGCACCCATAGCTTTTGCCAAGTCATCGGCGATCTCCAGGTTGTCCTCGTCTTCGATGCCGCGGCCCACGGAGACCAGCACGTCTTCTTTGGTGATGTCAACGTCTCCAACTTCCGCTTCCACCAATTCCAAAAAGGTACGGTTTACGGAAAGGTCCCCGGCATCGCCGGATTTGTCTTCCACCGTACCGCCGACGGATTTGCTCTCGTCCGGGATAAAGGCGCCGGGACGAACGTTCACGACGGCACCATTTGAAATGTCCACGGTCACATGGGTGCTGACCATACCCGAGTACTCCTGGCGGATTACCTTCATGCTGGTTCCGTCCACTTCTTCGATACCCACTACATCGGCCACGAAGGCAGAATCCAGCTTGATGGAAAGACCCGGGCTCAGATCCATGCCGAAGGTGTCGTGGGGAATGAGAATAATTGCGTTTTTGGGGAGCACGTTGATCAGCAGTTTGCGAACCACTTCGGCGTTGGGGTAGGCCAATGCGTCGGTATTGAACTTTAGGACCTTGGCATAGGAGGCGGCCGCTTCGTCGGCAACCTTGTCCACATCGGCGCCCGAACCGGTCACGATAGCCGTAACGGCAGCACCCGCATCGATTTTCTTGGCAGTATTTACCATTTCCAGGGACGAATCGCCGGCCACGCCGCCAGTGTGTGTGATGTATGCATAGATATCAGCCATTATTTCAGCCCTCCTTTGACCTTGAGCAGTTCAATCAGCTTGGCAATGATCTCTTCGCTGCTGCCTTCCAGCATCTCGGCACCTTCGCCTATTTCAGGCACGAAGTAATCCTGCCGTTTCACCTTGGCATCGCCTAAGTCCACCCCCAGGTCGGACGCGCTCAGTTCGGGAATCTCCACCGAGGCCACCTTACGGATGCCGCGGATACCCACGTAGCGTGGTTCATTGATGCCTGTCTGGATGGAGAGCACGCAGGGCATGCTGATGTCGTTCATCTCCTGGTTGCCGCCTTCAATCTCACGACCCACTTTCAGTTTGTCGCCATCCACGTCGATCGTGTTCACTAAAGATGCGTAGGGAACATCCAGCATGGCGGCCAGCATGCCACCCACTTGGCCCGCGCCACCGTCGGCCTGAGCGCCGGTGAGGATCAGGTCGTACTTTCCTTTTGCAACAGCAGCTTTTAGAAGGGTTGCGGTCTGTTTACCGTCAATCCCTTCGAAGGCTTCGTCGCAAAGCAGAAGACCGTTGTCGGCGCCCATGGCCATCTCACGGCGAAGCACCTCTTCGGACTCGTCGTCGCCAACCGTGACCACAGTCACGCTGCCGCCCACTTTTTCACAAATCTGAATGGCCTCTTCCACGGCGTAGTTGTCCCATTCGTTGACCGAGTACACCAGATCGTCGCGTTCAATGTCGCTTCCGTCGCCGTTCACCTCGATCTCGTTCTCCGCAGTGTCGGGAACCCGTTTGACACAGACTAGAATTTCCATTGTTCCTCCCGTTACGTTTGTTAGTAATTCTCAATTAGAACATAGTTATAAACAAAACTTCAAAATTTCAATAGCCAAATCGCAAAAATAGCTGCAGCCACACTATGCAATGTGTTGGGCAACCAGTTCCGACAGATCGATGGCCTCCATTTGTCCTTCAAAACCGGCCACCTTGATGGCATCTTCCATGTTAACAAGGCAAAAAGGACAAGCAGTGACGATGACATCGGCACCGGCCTCAGCGGCCATTTGGACTCGGAGTACACCCATGCGCTGCTCCTCTTCCGGTTCGTAAAAGAGCATCAGCCCCCCGCCCCCGCAGCAAAAGGAACGGTCGCGACTGCGCTGCATCTCCACCCGCTTC
>DAOWNV010000085.1 GCA_030642405.1 Desulfosarcina sp. | reverse complement strand
ACCACCACGGACATGGCTGTGCTAGTTAACGGTGTGCCCTTGCTGGACCCGATCGGTATACAGATCGGCGAGCACAAGACGCTGATTCGCTCCCTGGATACGGTTTCCATCGGTATCGGAGGAGATAGTGTGGTTAAGGTGGTGGACGGTGCTATACAGATCGGTCCTGAACGTCTCGGGATGTCCATGGCTTACGGAGGACCGGTGCCAACGCCTACCGATGCAATTTGTGTTTTGGGCATCGGTGGTGGTGGGGATTTTGATAAGGCTCGGCAGGGTATCCAATCCATAGCCGATACGCTGGGAACGAATATAAACGATGCGGCAAGTCGGATTTTTGAGCAAGCCTGTCAATCCATCTTGGATGAAGCCGGTGTAATGATCGACCGAATCAACGCCAAACCGGTTTATACGGTCCATGAATTATGGGAAGGTCACCACATTGAACCAAAACATATTATGGTGTTGGGCGGGCCTGCAAAGTGGTTTGCCAAAGGGATCGAAAACCTGACTGAAAGCCGTGTGGAGTTGGTCCCCAGATGGAATGTCGCCAACGCCATCGGGGCCGGACTGGCCCGTACAACTTGTGAGGTAACACTTTTTGCAGATACGGAGCAGAAAATAGCCACAGCTCCTGAGGAAGAATATTCGGAAAAGATTTCGTCCAGCTACTTGGAGAAAGATGCTATAGACACTGCCTTGAAGCTTCTTAAGGAAAAGGCCATCGCCAGGGGAGCAAACCCTGATCATTTAGAGATGGAAGTCATCGAATCCATGTCTTTCAACATGGTTCGTGGATTTAATACTGTCGGTAAAAACATCCGGGTGAAAACCCAGATTAAGCCTGGATTGATCCACGGATATGATAATATTAATCTAATAGAGGCCGACCATGCTACAAGCAAAAAATAAGACGGGCCTTGTTTTTTTTCCCGCATTTGACTGGGCTATCAGTCCAACCCACCCGGAACGTGAAGAGCGCTTGCTCTACACCCAGGACCAGGTTTTTGAAGAAGGAATCCTCGATATTGAGGGGATCTACGAATTTAAACCCGATCTTGTGACCAAAAAGGATGTTCAGCGTGTTCACTTTTGTTTCCCGGATCTGTGGACGGTCATGACCGAGTCCCATTTCATCAGTGCCGGGGGGGCGAAAACCATAGCCATGGCCGTGATGGATAAACAGGTTGAAAACGGGTTTGCCCTGGTGAGACCACCGGGTCATCATGCCAACCGGGTGGTACACGGCGCCAGGGGGTTTTGCAACATCAACATCGAAGCCATCATGATTGAGTACATCAGACAAGCCTACGGGGTGAACCGCGTGGCCATAGTGGATACGGATTGCCATCACGGTGATGGGACCCAGGATATCTACTGGCATGATCCCGATACGCTATTTATCTCCATTCATCAGGACGGCCGTACCCTCTACCCTGGTTCCGGTTTTTTATACGAGTTAGGTGGGCCCAATGCAATGGGTACAACCTTGAATATCCCTTTGCCGCCTTATACATCGGGAGAGGGGATTCTGTACGCCATAAACGAAGTGGTACTGCCGATACTGGAGGACTTTCAGCCGGAGATAATAATTAATTCCGCGGGTCAGGACAATCATTATTCGGACCCAATTACAAATATGAATTTTTCCGCCCAGGGGTATGCGGAACTGACCACATTGCTCAAACCGGATATTGCCGTGCTTGAGGGAGGGTATGCCATTGAAGGAGCACTGCCATACGTAAACGCAGGGATTATCCTTGCCATGGCTGGTATGGATTACAGCCATTTGATAGAGCCGGACTACGACCCTGTTAAAGTCAGTCAGAGTTCAGATGTGACCCGCCAGGTTGAAAAAGTTTGTTCCAGGGTTTTAAATAATTGGGATCAGCGCCGGGATTTGGGAAAACTGGCCCGAAAAGACCGAGATTTTGTAAACAGGAAGCGCACAATTTATTACGATACAGACGATATCCATGAAACCCAGGATGAGACCATAAGGGTTTGTCACAAATGCGGGGGGGTATTAAAAATTGATTCTTCTGCCCGTAATAAACGCGTGCTGGCGATTCATATTCCGAGAAACGCCTGTGATGCCTGTCGAGATCAAGGGTTTGCCTGGTACGAACAAACTGAACAGGCAAACTACCAACAAATCATTCTGCAGGATCGACTTTCCGATGTGATCGAAGAGAAAATCGGTTCAGTTTGATGGTCTTCCCATTCGATCAACCGGAAATCGTACTTTCCGACACGTTTTCATAAAACTTTCGGTTTTTTTTATGATGCGTTTTTCACGACAATCCGCGATTCGATCCAACTTGGAACTGCGAGCTGAAGTCATTCATGTCATTCGTCAGTTTTTCCATTACCGTGGTTTCTTGGAAATCGAGACACCAATTCGTATTCCCGTACCCGTACCGGAAGCCAATATTGATCTTGAAACATCCGGTGACTGGTTCCTGCAGCCCTCACCGGAACTTTGCATGAAACGACTGGTCGCCACTGGATACGAAAAGATTTATCAGATCTGTCGGTGTTTCAGAAAAGGAGAGCGAGGAGGCCGGCATGTGCCGGAAATGACCCTGCTGGAATGGTATGAAACCGGATCCGGTTATTTTGACTTGATGGTACGGTGCGAGGAATTGGTCAATTACGTGGCTGAACGGTTGAACCTTCGCCGGTACTTGAATTACCGTGGAAAAACCATCGATCTTGCGCCTCCCTGGGATCGTATTACCGTATCCGATGCATTTGACAGGTTCGGTTCGATGTCGGCGGAATCAGCCTTGAAACATGACTGTTTCGACGAGGTGATGGGTGTGGAAATCGAACCCGGACTCGGAAGTGACCGCCCGCTTTTTCTATACGACTACCCAGCCGAACGTAGCTCGCTCGCCCGATTGAAACTAAATGATTCATCGGTGGCAGAGCGTTTTGAACTCTATATTGCCGGTATAGAGTTGTGTAATGCTTTCAGTGAACTTACTGACCCGGTGGAACAGCGGGCGCGTTTCATGGAAGAAAATCGTATTCGAACAGCTGAAGGCAAGGATGCCTATCCTATACCGGAGTTGTTTCTCGATGCATTAAAGGACATGCCTCCTGCGGCTGGAATTGCATTGGGCATTGACCGGCTGGTAATGCTGTTTGCAAACGCTTGTTCCATCGAGGATGTAATCGCGTTTGTACCTGAAGAATTATAACATCGACGAATCTGTTTAAAACTGATCCTCCTCAGTACTTCCGGACATGGCACTCACAGAGGATTGTCCGGCAGTGATGGTGTCCATGAGGCGATCGAAATAACCGGCACCTACGAATTTTTGGTGCGTTGTGGCCATGTAGCCATCCTTCTTGCCAAATTGGAACTCCTCTTCCTGGAATTGTGAGTAGGCCAGCATGCCGGTTTTACGGTAATTCATGGCCAGATTAAACATACCCAGGTTTAGGGCATGGAAACCTGCAAGAGTGACGAACTGAAACTTGTACCCCATGGCCCCAAGCTCCCGCTGGAAAGTGGAGATGGTGGTGTCATCCAGGTGGGCTTTCCAGTTGAAAGAAGGAGAGCAGTTGTACGCAAGGAGCTTGCCTGGAAATTGTTCGTGGATACCTTCGGCAAAGCGTTTGGCTTGATCCAGGTCAGGTTTGGAGGTCTCACACCAGACCAGATCTGCGTAGGGTGCGTAAGCCAAGCCACGAGCAATGGCGGCCTCCACTCCGTTTTTCACATAAAAAAAGCCTTCACTGGTACGGGATTCATCTAACAGGAACGGTTTGTCCCGTTTGTCGATGTCACTGGTTACCATCTTAGCAGCATCCGCATCCGTACGTGCCACTAGAATCGTTGGAACCCCACATACATCTGCGGAAAGTCGGGCCGAAATCAGTTTGGCGACGGCTTCCCGTGTGGGAACCAACACCTTTCCTCCCATATGTCCGCATTTTTTTGCTGAAGAGAGCTGATCTTCAAAATGAACTCCGGCTGCACCAGCCTCGATCATCTGTTTCATCAGTTCGAACGCATTAAGCGGACCTCCAAATCCGGCTTCAGCATCTGCAACAATGGGGGCAAACCAGTAAGGGCCGTTTTTTCTGCCATCCAACACCTGTATCTGATCAGCTCGTCTCAAGGCATTGTTGATACGTTGAATGACCGCCGGAACGCTGTTGGACGGGTAAAGGCTTTGGTCAGGGTACATCTCACCGGCCAGGTTGGCGTCGGCGGCCACCTGCCACCCGCTCAGGTAAATAGCCTTAAGACCGGCCTCCACCTGCTGTACCGCCTGGTTGCCTGTCAAGGCGCCCAGTGCCGGTACGTAATCCTCGTGGTTGATAAGATACCACAACCGTTTTGCACCTGTTTTGGCAAAGGTGTATTCGATGGAAAGGTTACCACGAAGTTTGAGGACATCTTCAGCAGAATAGGGGCGAACGATTCCTTTCCAGCGGGGATCATGAGACCAGTGGCGCTCCAGGTCTTCCAGTTCATCGGAAACCACTTCGTGACAGGTTAGTCGTTCACAAATTTCTTTGGCTTTTTCTTCTATGGTTTTCATATTTTTCTCCTATGTTTGAGTAAAGAGAGGTTGAATGAATAAACCTGATATCAAACCTATGGGCGATTTTTCAATTTGGGGCTATCCCTCAAGGTATTCATATGCCGACAGAGTTAGAAATTCGGCCAGCGAGTCATCAGTAATGATTTTGTCGAACAGGCTCGCGGCCTTTGTGTATGGGATCTGGCGAAACCGTTTTTCACCCACCTCCCTTTTAATATTTTTCATTTCTTCTTCAAGCATGGACCAAAACAGCTCCATTGTTATTTCTCTTCCATCTTCAAGCGTCGCGTCCGGATGTTCGACCCATTGCCATAATTGGGATCTTGAGATTTCGGCTGTGGCGGCATCTTCCATCAAATCGTAAAGGGGGACGCAACCCAAGCCGGCCAGCCAATTGGCCATGTACTGAATGCCTACGCTGATGTTAGTGCGCATACCTTGTTCGGTGATGGTACCTGCAGGCAGCTTCAACAGGTCTTTAGCTGTGACATGAACGTTGGTTTTCAGCCTTTCGATTTGATTGGGCTGAGGCATGACCTTGTCGAATTCCTCCATGGCAATGGGAACCAGTCCCGGATGGGCCACCCAGGTTCCGTCGTGGCCATCAGTGGCTTCACGTGTTTTATCCAAACGGACCTTTTCAAGTGCTTCACGGTTTTTCTCAGGATCAGCCTTAATAGGGATCTGAGCGGCCATCCCTCCGATGGCAAAAGCCTTGCGACGATGACAGGTTTTGATTGCCAGCAAAGAGTAGGAGCGCATGCAGTGGCGGGTCATGGTTATCTGGGCCCGGTCGGGAAAAAGGTAGCCGGGGACGTTTTTAAACCGTTTGATGAAACTGAAGATGTAGTCCCATCGACCGCAGTTTAAACCTGCACTGTGGTCTTTTAGTTCGTATAAAATTTCTTCCATTTGAAAGGCCGCCAAAATGGTTTCGATCAGCACCGTGGCCTTGATGGTTCCCATGGGGATGTTCAGAGCATTTTGGGCGGTAATAAAGATGTCGTTCCACAATCTTGCTTCCAGGTGGCTTTCCATTTTAGGGAGATAAAAATAGGGACCACTACCGTTTTTTATCAGTTTTTTCGCATTGTGAAAGAAGAAAAGACCGAAATCGAACAAACTTGCCGATACTGGCTCTCCGTCTACCTCGACGTGCTTTTCCACCAGGTGCCAGCCGCGGGGTCGAACGATAAGGGTCGCGGTTTGCTCGTTCAAACGGTAAGCCTTTCCATCGGGGCTGACAAATTCGATGGTCCGATTTATGGCGTCGCGAAGGTTGATCTGGCCGTTGATGGTATTTGCCCATGTGGGGCTGTGGCTGTCTTCAAAATCTGCCATGTATGTTTTTGCACCGGAGTTCAGCGCGTTGATCACCATTTTACGGTCCACAGGACCGGTGATCTCAACGCGCCGATCTAAAAGGTCGCTGGGTACAGGTGCAACCGACCAGTCGCTATTTCTAATTGATTTGGTCTCTGATAAAAAATCCGGAAATCGGCCATTGTCGATTTCCACTTGGACCGTTTTCCTGTGATCCATCAATTCCCTGCGACGGATTTCGAATTGCCGCGCCAGTGTGGCGACAAAGGATAGTGCTTCGGGAGTAAGGATCGTTTTATAGGCTTCGTTGATATCGGCGTGAATCGAAATACCTTTTGAATGATATCCGTCGTTCATTGACTCCTCCTTTACAACCGTTCAATTGTTTTACTAAACGGTTATGAGATCGTAGTTTTTATTATAAAAAACGGTCACATGTCTGACGAGTGAATTGGAAAATATAGCTTGAGTAAATTTTGATTATAACAAAAACTGAATAGAAGTAAAAGTATGAATGATATTTTTCCTATACTGTTTTTGTTAACCTGTATTTGGGATGGTACGGCCGGATGTGGCGAATATGACCGGAACGGATTTCCTCTTGAACATGGATCCAGAAAGTTCGTTCCAGGAGATCGGCATGTTCTTTTA
The DNA here is from genome assembly GCA_030642405.1 of Desulfosarcina sp. GTDB lineage: Bacteria > Desulfobacterota > Desulfobacteria > Desulfobacterales > Desulfosarcinaceae > Desulfosarcina. The sequence goes on along the minus strand of DAOWNV010000085.1, from coordinate 2,796 downwards.
AAAACAGGTCTTTATGGATCGGCGACAAACCCAGAAACCGGGAAAACTCTTCGGGGAAGACATCGTTTTCTTCAACCGCATACCATGGTTCGTCTGATAGTTCTTCCATGTATGTGCGAGCCTGGGGGATTGATCTGAACCGACAGTCGGTCAAAGGGACAATTTCATCATAATCGTAAAATACTACCCGGCCATGTCGAGTGACACCGAAATTTTTCAGCAGCATATCCCCTGGAAAGATATTGGCAAAAGCAAGATCCTTGATGGCCCGTCCGAAATCGATAACGGCGGATTGGGTTTTTTCAGCTGTTTCTTCCTTCAAATAGATATCCAGAGGAGTCACCCTTCTTTCCAAGTAGGCGTGTCCGATGATCACTATATCACCAGCAAGATAAACAGTTTGTTCGGCCTCCGTTGTGAGAGTAGTGAGTAATTTGTCGGAAAACCAACAGCGATCAAAGGATAGTTTTTCAAATGAGTGCGCTTCGATGAGTCGTCCGACACGGTAGTGATTGAATACGAAATCATATTGCTGCATGATTTTGTTTCGCGTGGTTTTTTTTGGATTGTCGAACCTGTCCCGGATGAGTTTGACGACCATATCGTTGCCGGAGATATCAAAGACAATCATGACCATACCGCGTTTTCCAGGAGAAATTTGAAATTGAACATCGGTACATGTGGCCGTGTGTTTGATTACATTTCGATAGAGTACGGTCTTGCCATGTTTGAAAAAACCAACTGAAGAGTATATCTCGGCTTCAGGTTTTCCAGGCATGAGGCTCGATAGAAAAGCGACCAGTTCGCGGGGCTCATCGACCTCGACATTAAAAGCTGAACGGGTATAGGAAAAAATAATTCTCACCCCGTCCGTATCCTGAACAACCGCATCCACGACCACGCCTCCCTGGGGATGAAGCAATGCGAACACCAATGGAATAATCCGATGGCCGGAAATGATTCTGCCTATAAGAAAGGCGCCCTGACCCCGGTAAAAGGCGTGGCAAAGCATTTCAACGTGCATAGATGAAAAGTCGATATCGGCAGCTTCAATGCCGTTTTTAATCCGGGTTGCAATCCGAGGGAGATCTCTTTCCAATTTGTTGCAGTTAAACTTAATTTCACCATAATTTGAAAGAATCCGACGGATGAATGTTTCAAGATTGGTGGCCAAGTGATAGTTTCTAATCATGGAAGTATTCGGGAAATTTGCAGTTCGACTCTGACAATCTGTAACGAACTCTATCTTCTTGTTGACGCCAACGGTTTCAAAGATGCGGCGAGTAACCGAATTGAAGAACGTTTCTGCCAATTCCCGATCGATGGTGTTTTCAATATGGCATGAAAAAACGGCTCGGATCCCAATCCAAAGGGTAGCGTCTTTTAGTTTTTTGTTCAGCAGAAGCTGAAGGTCGTTTTTCGTATTGTCCAGGGCCGTTTGGTACAGGCTTTGCCTTTCACCTATGTCCGCCCTCATCCGGCGCCACCGGCGTTGCATAAACCTTTTTGGGGCGCGCTGCGTAACTTGAAAAAAACCGTTTAGATAATCGCGAAAATGGTCATGAATGCAAGAGGCACAGGATTGTACCGATGTGTGACGGGTCATTTGCTTGCCTTCGATATCCCAAGTACAATGTGAATTCGCTTTTCTATTGACTTTTTAGCCGCTCTCATTAAAGACTGCTGGGTTATAATTACCATAGAACTAACCCGGCATAAACGCAAATCAGGAATGAATCGTGTATGAAAAAGATTACTATTGCTATCTTAGGTTGTGGGACGGTTGGAACGGGAGTTGCTCGTCTCCTGTTGGAAAACGGTGATGTGATCCAGGACCGAGTCGGTGGAGAGCTCACGCTGAAGTATGTTGCGGATATCGATACACAAAAGGATCGGGGTATTGCTTTTCAACCCGGTGTGATGATACCGGACGCGGCTGTCGCCATTGCCGACCCCGAGGTGGATATTGTCGTGGAGACGATTGGTGGCGATGGAATTGCCAAACAATTGATCCTCGATGCGATCGGTAATGGTAAACATGTGGTGACCGCCAACAAAGCGTTATTGGCCAAGCACGGCAATATGATTGTTGTCGAGGCAATGAAAAACAATGTGGATCTGGCCTATGAAGCCAGCGTCGGCGGTTGTATGCCGATTATTAAAACCATCAGGGAATCCCTTGTGGGCAACCGTATACAAGCCATGGTCGGCATTCTTAACGGAACCTGTAATTTTATTCTTTCCAAGATTACCGACGAAGGCATCGTTTTTGAGGCTGCTTTGGCCCAAGCACAGGAAGAGGGGTATGCGGAGGCAGACCCGACATTGGATGTGGAGGGACAGGATGCAGCGCATAAACTGGCTATTTTATCAGCCTTGGCCTTTGGAATGGAAATAAACTTCGATGATGTTTACATCGAGGGGATTTCTAAAATTACACCTTTGGATATCGAGTTTGCCGATCAATTCGGCTATCGGATCAAGCTGTTGGCCATAACCAAATTCAATGGAAAATCGGTGGAGGCCCGTGTTCACCCAACGATGATTCCCTTTGACAATATCCTTTCAAATGTAAATGGAACGCTGAATGCGATCAATGTGTCAGGAGATGCAGTCGGGGAACTGTTGCTCAGCGGACAAGGGGCAGGGATGATGCCAACGGCAAGCGCGGTGGTATCGGACATTGTGGATATCGCTCGCAATCTGGCTTTCGACGGCGCTGGACGTATTCCGGTTTTAGGTATTCAACGGGAAAAAAGTCGACCCATTGCCATCATGCCCATGGACGATCTTGTT
>DAOWNV010000238.1 GCA_030642405.1 Desulfosarcina sp. | reverse complement strand
GCATTGGTACTCATAAATGGGCATTGTTTGTTAACTCCTTTTTAAAAATGGACGGCTCTCTAAAGAAACAGAGCATTTACGCCGTTTTAGAACTTTCCGTAATTTAGTTAGGTGATAATAAGCATGATGGGGACATTAACAATAGGTGACATTCAAGATGCCTTTGCGCTCATCATTTTATTATGAATCTCTTCGATCTTTGTGCGACTGTCGTGACCCAACGCTTCCGCCCCCTCAAATTCTTTCAATGCAAAGTCTATCATTTCCCGGCTCAGGTAAGTGCAACCCAGCCGATATCTATAAAGACCGTTTTCCGGTGACAGTCTAACACTTTGCTCACAAAATACCGAAGCGACATCAAGGCTTTCCCCCAATTCGACGTACAATCCGCCCAGCGTAGAGAGCGATTTTGCATCGGAAGGATTGATTTTAACGACACCTTTGTAAGCTTGTATCGCTTTTTTGGTTAAACTCAGTTGCTCCAGGCAGTTTCCTAAACTTTTCAGTGCCGGTCCGGATCGATTGTTGACTTTGCAGGAGGTTTCCAAAAAAGGCCGGGCTTTTTCAATGTCGCCCATTTCCATTAAGGTTTGACCAATATGAAAAACCACCTCGAAAACATCAGGCTCCTTTTCGTTGGCTTCAAAAAAGCAGGCCAACGCTTCCTTTCTTTTTTCCTTTGTCAAAAGGACATAGCCTTTGTTGTATATGCCCATGATATCATCCGGCGCCAGCCAAACGGCATTTTCAAATGAGGCGAGCGCGTTATCATAATCTTTGAGAACACCATAACATACACCCAAACTGTTATGCAGATTGACATCCATCGGGTTGAGCAGCAGGCCCTTTTTGAATTCATCGATGGCACCGGGAATATCACCGGCCTGGTAATGCCGGTCACCACTGATATTTAAACTGATTGCATCGAAGGGCGTAATGGTACCGGGATCTAAAAAGCCGGCGTGATCAAGGGCCTTTTCGGCATTTTCTACGATTTGACTGCGTGTATAATTAATCGTCGGGTAGGTTGCGATGCCGATGGTAATCCGATAATGCCCCGATCCATGGAAAGAAGGCAGCAGGTTTTCGGCCAGTTGTCTCACGGCTGCTTTGTCCAGGTCGGGGAATACACAGGCAAACCGATGGTGACCGATGTGTGCCCAGGTCCCGGCATTGGTTCTGCAAACCTTTGCTATTGGCAACAGCGTATCTTTTGAAAATACCTTTGTTTGATCTTCTTGCGAAATGGCTGAATCCGTCCCTTTGATTTCGAGAGCCATGGCAACTATGGACGGTGCGGTGGACAGATGACGGTCAATGGTTTCCATCAATTCTTGCCGACTAAGCATTTCAGAAAAGTCGTTATCAAGAAGTATTTCAGTGGTATCTTTCTCCCCGGTTTTTGTTAATTCCAAAGGTTGCGGCTCAGTTCGATCCTTTGAATGCGAGAAGAGAAATTCCCGTGTTGTGCTGCGATTTGTAAATAGATCCGAATTCTGATTGGTCATGGATTTACTTTCCCTCGCTTCGGTTGGCCAATAAATCTTTAAAAGCCTGTTCGATCATCCCCAATTCTTCTTCCTGAAGGGTTCGGGGGTCCATGATGAACCGGTCGCTTTCGATTCTTCCGATAATGGGAGGTGTATGGTTGCGCATCCACTGCTCAATGGCGTTGGCTGATATGTTGTCGATGGTCACGCCCACACAACTGGTGGGAAGGTCTAACAGCGGCAGGGAACCGCCGCCTGCTTTGGAGACTTGCTCCAGCAATACAGCAGCGAGTCGCTGATCGGAAAGCCGGTCCAAACCCGATTTCAGTTCCGCGGCACGGCATCGAATCACCTTAATCGGCATGGTGAGCATTTGCAGCGTAGGTATCTGACGGACTGCTTTTTTTTCGTCCCGGTATAGCTGCAATGTGGCTTCTAAAACGGCGAGTGTCATTTTGTCAATCCGCAGCGCACGGGTCAGCGGATTGGCTTTGATCCTGTCAATGATCGTTTGTTCCCCAAGGATGATCCCGGCTTGGGGGCCTCCTAAAAGTTTGTCTCCGCTGAAAGTGACTACGTCAACACCGGCGGCCAGAGATTCCTGGACGGTGGGCTCTTTAAGCAACCCATAGTTGGAGAAGTCGACAAGTGTCCCGCTTCCAAGGTCTTCCATGACTGGAAGATGGTAACGTCTGCCAATGGTCACCAAATCGGGCAGCGAAACCGCCGAGGTGAATCCCACAATGCTGTAATTGCTGGTATGGACCTTTAACAAAAGTCCTGTATTGTCGCAAATGGCGTTTTCGTAGTCCCGTGGATGGGTCCTGTTCGTGGTGCCCACCTCTTTTAAAATGGCCCCGCTTTTGGTCATGACATCCGGTATCCTGAATGCGCCTCCGATTTCCACCAACTCACCTCTTGATACAATCACCTCCGAACCGGCGGCTATTGTATCAAGGCAGAGAAGTACGGCACCTGCATTGTTGTTAACGACCATGGCGGCGGGTGCACCGGACAACTCGCAAAGAATGTCCTCCACCTGGCTGTAACGGGATCCACGTTTTCCTTTTTCCAGATTGAATTCCAGATTGGAATAGCGGGTGGCGATTAGACTCAGCTGATCTATTACCAATGGCGAAAGCAAGGACCTGCCAAGGTTGGTGTGAACAACGACACCGGTGGCATTGATCGTTCGTCTCAACTTCGACGCCATGGTCCGGGCGGAACGTATTTTGACTTCGGTTACCAGGGAATTACTGGAAAAACAGGTCCTGTCCAAAGTTTCATCGGACTTCAGTATTTGTTCCCGCAAATCATCAATCACTGCTCGGATGGCAGGAATCAATACCGATTTCGGGATGTCGTCGAAGTATCCGCTCTTGGTCCCGGCTTCAACTATGCTATCTACACCGGGCAACTGCCTCAATTGGGTTTGTTTGGTATCATCCATAATTTTTATAAAGTGAATTCAGTCGCCATTTCCCGTCTGATTTTCGGCAGGTTCAAAAACTTTATCCGGCATCAGATCCACCAATTCAGTAAATGATTCCGGGGTCAGGCCCAATTGCGAGAGGTTTTCCTTTAACCTGTTCGTTCCCATTCGCTCCATTTCAAGGCCGGTGTTGAACCTGGACATGAGAAGATCAGCCAAATAAACTATTGTGGTTAGCCGTTGGTCGTCTGGGCTTTTTTCCGGGAAATGGTGAAAACGGATAGCATTTGTCAGATTATCGGGCAGTGACCATTTTTTAGCGAGTAATTCGCCGACTCGGGTATGATCCATGCCGAGAATTCCGGACTCCACATCGATTATTTCCGATGGGCGGTCTTGAAACTCCCGATAAAACATTGGATACGCACCGGAAATGTATTGATCGAGAACCACTTTGCCGATATCGTGAAGAAGACCGGCCATGTAAGCGACACCGGGATGGATGTCGCCCGTCATTTCAGCGATTTTTTCCGTAGTCATGGCGGTGCCGATGGCGTGGTGATAAAGGCCTCCTTTGCAGAGGCTGTAGCCGTTTCCGCATTGATCGTAATAACTTTGGACCGCTGCCGAAATAATCAACTTGACGAATAGCTCCTGGCCCAGAAATACGAGTGCATGATCCAGGGTAACGACTTCCTGACGTTTAGAAAAAAGGGCTGAGTTGCATAGTTGAATGGTTCTGGCGCTGATGACCTGATCTTTTTTCACTTCATGGGCTATCTTTTCGATATCGTATGTAGCCTCTTGGATAATACGCAATACCTTTAGTGCAACCTGGGGAATGGGGCGGATTGCCTCGATTGCTTGTTGAACATCACTTTCTGTAGGTTTGGATGTGATGGTGTCTGAGAGCGTCGCATCGAATCCGGAGGGTTGGATACGCCATTGCCAGTTTTGCATATTCAAATCGATGCTGCAGGTGAAAAAACCGCCGGTTTCCCACTGGACGATGGGGATCCCTTCTTTGTCCAATTCATTTTTGGCTTTTTCCGCCGTCCGACCACCTATATCCAGATTTATATCCAGATAAGTCAATGGCCCGACCAATGCACCGCCGGCAACTACTGCTTTCATATTTTTGGAGGTGGCACCCAACTCTTTCAATCGGTTCAAGAAGAGCGGCATTGCCGTGGTGGCATATTTTTCAGGCAGGTCGACACTTTCCGGGTTAATGGGCTCTGGAAGCAGCAGATGGATGAGTCCCCCTACATCAGCCGTATCGTCAAAAATTGCTATCCCGACACAAGTACCCAAAAATGCTTGCAAGATGCGAGGTTGGGAGGCACTTGCTTCAAACGAGCCTGAACCCACATGATATAGGCTTGAAAACACCATTTGATTTTTTCCCTTCTCCTAAAATTTTCTAACCGCTCAACATACCATTATTAGAAGATGGTTTTCAACTGCTTTCAATCGCTTGGACAGGGTAGCCGCGGTTAAATCTTCATGTCATTACATTTTCCCAGGATAATCAAAAGTCACATTTTTAAAAACCGCTGTCTTGCTAAAAAGCACCTTAGGCCTTTCTACAAGAGTGAATCCGGCATTTTGTGCTTTTTTGATAATTTCTTCAAAAGCGGGCTTTGAT
>DAOWNV010000230.1 GCA_030642405.1 Desulfosarcina sp. | reverse complement strand
ACTATTGCTCCGGATCACATGGGTTGCGGTCTTTCCGATAAACCCGATGAAAATAGTTACGACTTTCAACTGAAGAGCCGGGTAGCTGATTTTTCCGCGCTTATGGATCATCTGGAACTTACTCGGGTAACACTTTTTGTTCATGACTGGGGAGGAATGATCGGTCTGGCATGGGCCGTTGCACATCCCGACCGGGTTTCACGGATAATCATCACCAACACCTCCGGTTTTTTTCCTCCCAACCAAAAACGCATTCCACTTCGATTGTGGATCATTCGAAACCTGGGTCTTTTTTCCAGGCCGGCCGTATTGCACTGGAACCTTTTTGCCCGTGGAGCGATTTATATGGCACCGCGCCAACCATTAGACTCATCAGTGAAAAAAGGGCTGCTGGCGCCATACAACTGCCCTCTCCACCGCCTTTCCACCTTGCGCTTTGTGCAGGAGATTCCGTTGTTGCCTGATGATGCCGGATTCGATATCGTGGACCAGGTTGACCGCGACCTGACTGTTTTATCTACCATACCAATGCTGATTTTATGGGGAAGGCATGATTTTGTTTTCGACTTGAATTACTTTAATGAATGGTGCAGGCGGTTTCCATCGGCCGAAAACCACTTGTTCAACGATGCAGGCCATTATCTATTAGAGGATGTGCCTACTCGGATCATTGAACGAATAAAGGCTTTTTTGGCACACAACCCCATCCGATAGATCGGGATATTTATGGAATCCAATCCAACAAATACTGTTTCGAAGACGGTAAATGTGGCCATCCACTTGCGAAAAATGGCCCGCATCCAACCTTACAAACGTGCCGTTGTGTATCCATATAAAAGGGATCGGATGAAACGGGTGGCCTATACCCATCTCACCTTCCGCCAACTGGACATCGAATCGGATCGTCTGGCGCAAGGCCTTGAGAATGTGGGAATCTGCCGGGGCGTACGGACCATTCTTATGGTCAAACCCAGCCTTGATTTTTTTTCCCTTGTTTTTGCCATGTTTAAAGTGGGTGCCGTACCGGTGATGGTAGATCCGGGTATGGGGATTTCAAGAATGTTGGACTGCCTGAAAGAGAGCCGGGCCGAGGCCCTCATCGGTATCCCACCGGCCCATGTGCTGCGGAAGCTGAAACCAAAATTTTTCAGCGGTGTCCAGACCTTTGTCACCGTAGGCCGTAAATGGTTTTGGGGCGGCTACACCCTTTCCCAAATACGAAATAAACACTGGGAACCTTACCCCATGGCCGATACTCTGGCCGATGAGGTAGCGGCCGTTCTTTTCACGACAGGCAGCACAGGTCCTGCCAAAGGCGTATGTTACACCCATGGAGTGTTCGATGCCCAGGTAAAAAATATAAGGGCGCAATTCAATATCACGCCGGGCGATATCGACCTGCCCACGTTTCCACTGTTTGCACTGTTTGACCCAGCCTTGGGCATGACGGCCGTTATCCCGGATATGGATCCCACCAAGCCTGCCCGGGTAAATCCCGAAAAAATCATTGAAGCCATTGTGAATCATGGCGTCACCAATATGTTCGCGTCACCTGCCCTGCTCAATCGTGTGGGCCGATTTGGAAATGAACAAGGCATTACGCTTCCCACACTGAAACGCGTTATCACTGCCGGTGCTCCAATCACACCTGCTAATGTCGAACAGTTTTCCTCAATTCTAACTAAAAATGCACAAATACATACGGGATACGGGGCTACCGAAGCCATGCCGGTCAGCTCCTTCGGCAGCAAGGATATCCTCAACGAAACCCGTAAGCTCAGCGAGCAGGGGTACGGCATGTGCGTGGGCCAACCCATTTCCGGTATCGATGTACGTATCATCAGCATTACCGACGATCCTATTGACCGGTGGAGAGATGAGATCATGTTGCCAAACGGCCAAATCGGTGAGATTGCCGTACAAGGCGACCAGGTTACCCGGGGCTACTTTGAAAGACCCGAGGACGATTTGCAGGCCAAAATCAAAGATGGCGATATCCTATGGCACCGCATGGGGGACCTGGGGTGGCTGGACAAAAAAGGCCGGATCTGGTTCTGCGGCCGAAAAAACCATCGGGTGGTTTCGGAAAACAATGTCTTTTACACCATCCCTTGTGAAGCCATATTCAACAACCATCCCAGGGTGTTTCGCAGTGCGCTGGTGGGAGTCGGCCCACAGGAAAAACAGCGTCCGGTGATCTGTATTGAACTGGAACCCCATGATAGTGGAAGGAAAAAGAAAGCACTAAAAAAGGAACTCTTGGAACTGTCCAGATCAAGTCCCATCACCAGCGAAATCAAATCGCTATTGTTTCATCGAGCCTTCCCGGTGGATATCAGACATAATTCCAAGATCTTCAGAGAGAAATTAGCGGTATGGGCGGAAAAAAAATTGAAATGAAAAATATCCTGATCACCGGCGGCGGAGGTTTTTTAGGAAAAGCCGTTGTTAGACAGCTATTGCAAAAAGGGCACCGTGTCATCAGCTTTTCGAGGAAAGCCCATCCGGAATTAAAAAAAATGGGCGTCCATCAAATTCAAGGAGACATTACCGACTTAAGTGCCGTCGGACAGGCCGCTGAAAACATAGACGTGATCTTCCATACAGCGGCCAAAGCAGGTGTTTGGGGAGACTTTGAAGAGTACTTTAATATCAATGTTACGGGAACCCGAAATATCGTTTCGGCCTGCAGATCCTGCCGGGTTTCCCTATTGATCCATACCAGCAGTCCCAGTGTCGTGTTTGACGGAAGGAACATGGAAGGAGTCGATGAGTCCGTTCCGTACCCGACACACTACCATACGCCCTATCCGGAAACCAAAGCCATGGCTGAAAAAGAAGTAGTCGCAGCTTCAAAAAATGGATTAAAAACCGTCATACTGAGACCTCACCTGATTTGGGGGCCGGAAGATCCTCATTTGGTTCCCAGGATTATCGCTCGATCTCGCAGCTTAAGGCGTGTCGGCGATGGCTGCAACACCGTGGATACGATTTATGTTGATAATGCAGCCCATGCTCATGTCCGGGCCATGGAGGCCCTGGAAAAAAAACCGTCTATTTCAGGAAGGATTTACTTTATCAGTGATGATGCGCCGATAGCATTATGGACCATGATCGACAAAATCCTTGCTGCCGGTGGCAAAACTCCTGTAAAACGAAGCATCTCTCCCGGCACGGCATACAGAATAGGAGCCGTTCTGGAATGGATTCATCGCACATTCAAGTTATCCAATGAGCCGAAAATGACTCGCTTTGTCGCAAAAGAGCTGGCAACTTCCCACTGGTTTGACATTACGGCAGCCAAGCGGGATCTTGAGTATACCGCAGACATATCTATGGATGAGGGCTTTATTCGGTTGAAAACATGGTTGTCCGAAAAAGGTTTTCAATCCGAAGAGTCATGAATTCTGCTGATCTAATTATAATTGGAGGGTTGCGCATAGGAGTAATACACCGGCAATGATTGAAATCGCGAGGATCACCTTTAAAAAGGTAATTATACGTGGGGGCCCCTTTTTGATACGAACCTGTTGAACCGCTGCTGTGCAAATCTCTTTTTCCAGACCTGCAAAATCCTCCTCATTTAGTGCAGACTGCACTATGTCTCGAAAATTTCGTGCAATGGTTATCATCACTTCCAATTTACACCTGCAACGTTGGCAGTGATCAAGATGCGCTTTCAAAAACAGTTTTTCCTCAGGAGTCAGGTCTTTGTTCAAATAACGGTCCAAGATGGCATCGTTACAGGAGGCTTTGGGCAGATTAACCATTTTTACGCTTCACCAGATGATTGTAAAATCAGTTGGAGCCGTTTTCGTGCATAAAACATGCGGGTTCTTGCAACACCTACCCGGATACCGATCACCTGCGCAATCTCCTTATAAGACAGTTTTGTTGCTTCCCTGAGCACATAGACAACGCGAACCTGGTCCGGCAGCATTTTCATGGCACTTTCAACCATTTTCAGTCGTTGGTCCGGATCAATATTGTTTTTTGAATCCCCTGGATCACCTTCGGAATTATCCGAAAACAAAATTTTATTTTCACCAAGAGAAACACTACGCCACTTGAGTTTTCTATCCCATCTTCGTTTCCAATGAAAACAGCGTTTAACGGTTAACCGATACAACCAGCTCGATAAGGGAATCTCCCCTTTTAAATTGCCGGCACGATCGTTAACCGACAGAAAGACTTCTTTTACGATCTCCCGGCTTTGATTTACATCAAGGGTAATCCCGAAGGCGGTTGAAAACACTTTTTCACGAAAACGGCGGACCAATAGTTGAAAAATCCACTCATCCCCCCGCTGTAAGCGGGAAATCAGTTCATCATCATTAACAATCCTATTTTGCATGGGTCACCTTTTTTAAAAAAACAACTCATCGACTAACTTTTTGGCTGAATAAGTAGATCTACCCTGCGATTCATTTGACGCCCATCCACCGTCGTATTGGTAGACAGTGGTCGGCTCTCCCCGTATCCAACAACATTGATTCTATGGGTGGAAACTCCTCGCTGAACCAGGAGATATTTTATGGTGGATGCCCGACGCTTAGACAGAAACAAATTGTAGGTGTCGGAACCAACATTGTCTGTATGACCTTCTACGACAATTGCCGTTTTTGGGTACTTAATCATAATCCGAGCTATCTCATCAAATTCGTCTAAATGGTCGGGCTTATGATTAGTGAGAATTTGACTGAAATCGGCATCTGTTTTCAAGGTAATTATTAAAATGTTTCCTTCCCTTTTGATGACCGCAGATTCACTCGATGCCATGGCATCTCGCATTTCCGATTCCTGCTCATCCATCATT
>DAOWNV010000242.1 GCA_030642405.1 Desulfosarcina sp. | reverse complement strand
TGCCCGTCGGCGCACCTTTTCCAAATCCTGTGGTGTTTGGGGCCAATTTTCCAGCAAATCCTCAACAATCAGCTCATTTGCTTTACCTCTGGTGTTCCGAGCGTTGATCAGACTGGTAATATCGTTCACGTAAGGAACCTTTTGTTCCAAGTCGTCATGAAGACTTTTAAGGAATGAAAGGAAAGATAAATTGAACACGTTGTCGGTTTCGAGAGCGATAATAACCACCTCGTCCCTGCCGAACTGGTCACGAAACTGGTTGTAGGTCACCAGGGCTGGGTCATTATCGTGTAAAAAACCTTCCGTGGACGTATCGATGGTGATTTTTGGAAGTTGGGAGAGCAAACCGGCAATGAGAACGCCCATGACGACCAGGGCTGTCCATCGATGGTGAAAGATTCCGGCAGCATATATTGCGAATGCATTTTCGATGCGGTCACGAACATTCATTGATCACCCCTTTATGAAGTCTCTTTTTTCAAGGAATTATAGTCGTGGCCAATGAAGCCGCAAAAACTATGCGTTGTTGGAATCAAAAATCCGACATACGCGATCCGCTATCTGTGCCGGTGTCAAATCATCGGTGTCAATTTCGTATTGGGAGGTGTTCCTATATTTTGACAACCGGCAAGAAAGGACCTCTTCAACTTCTTCGGTAAAAGATTTCTCTTCCGTGAGAGAGGGGCGCTCGGTATTTCCTTGGATCCTTGACACTATGGTGTCCACTGAAGCCTTCAGCCAGATGACGACGGCATTTTTTCCCAACGCCTCCATATTCTCGGGCCGTTCGATGACACCGCCACCGGTATCTATCACAAGGTTGTCCCTTTTTGCCAAATCCAGCGCCAGCTCGGTTTCCCTGTCCCGGAATCCAGGCCATCCGAACTTCTCCACAATATCCGGAATGGACATGCCGGCCTGTTCAACAATTTGGGCATCCATGCCGACACAGGCCGTGCCAAGTCGCTTGACAACAAGTTTTGCCACAACACTTTTTCCGGTTCCCCGGTATCCGATCAATACAATATTCATTTTTTCAACTTCTCTAGCACGATTTGCCGCATCACATCAACTGGTGCGTCTTTTCCCGTAAACCGCTCAAATTGAAGAACGGCCTGGTTGATAAACATCTCGACGCCGGAGATAATTGTGAGACCGCAGGAAGCTGCATTTTTAAGCAACTTCGTTTCAAGTGGCGTATAAACTGCGTCGAAAACCACCTGGCAGGGGCGGAACAACTCCACCGGGATCAGAGAATCATCCACATTGGGGTGCATTCCGACGGGAGTGCAATGAACGATAACATCCGCCACCTTCATTGCGTCCGCCAAGGTATCATTGTTCATTAATTCGGAGCGGACTGTGATGGCAGTCCCTGCTTTTAGATCCTCAGAAAGCTCCTCTCGCATAGCATCATCGATATCGAGCAGGATCAACTGATCGATCTTTGTTTTCATGGCCAGCGTATGGGCAATGGCTCTGGCCGCACCACCTGCACCGAGCATGAGCACGGTCTTTCCGTTCAATTGGGTACCGGCATCGGTCAACGCTTTCAATGCACCTGGACCATCTGTCCCCAATCCGATCAACCTGTCTTTGTCTCGAACCACCGTATTGATGGAACCAATGGCACGATCGACAGCCTCGATCTCATCAACATAATTCATTACTTCGATCTTATGTGGGATCGTGACACTGAGCCCGCGAAAATTTTCCAAGGCTCGCATACCGGCCAAGGCGCTTTCCACATCCTCCACCCGATGGGCCACATAAACAAAATCCAGACCAAGGTGCCTGTAACCGGCATTGTGTATGGCCGGCGAAAGGCTGTGAGCAACAGGATTGCCGATTACTGCGCACACCTGAGTGCTTGGACTGATGGATAGGCGTTCACTCATTTTTTCTCTTTCTCAAAAACATTGGCTGCGATTTCGATATCCTCGGGGCAGAATACAAAAAGACATTTTGAATCCGGTCCGGCCACGGAACCATACACGTAATTAATATTGACCCCCTCTTCACCGAACTTGGCGGAAAGCCTGGCCAGTTCACCGGGTTTGTTGTCCAATTGGACGGCAATCACCGGCATGATATCGAAGGTATATCCATGCTGGGAAAGCAGGTCGATAGCAGCGTTGGTTTTACCGTCTTCGGCCAAAAGTCGAACTAAGGCAAACTGGGCCGAGTCTTTTCGCATGGAGTTGTAGCTTGCGGCAGAGGCAACTCGCTTAAGGGATTTCCCACGTGCCTTAAACAGTTCCAACACGTACGCCGAAGCATCCTGAATTGTCAGTGCATCAATGTTTATGCCTGCGTCACCCATGAGTGACGCTAATCTACCCAGTTCCCCAGGTTCGTTTTTCATAAAAAGAGAAATTTCGGTTCGGACCATGGTTGGTCTCCTTATATAGGTATTCGTTTGTCCTTTAATATATTGTTGGCGATCACAACCCGCTGAATCTCCGACGTTCCTTCATAAATAGTGAATACCCGGGCGTCGCGATAGAACCGCTCCACGGGATAATCAGCGGTAAATCCGTACCCACCGTGCATCTGAAGAGCTTTAGCGGTTACCCGATTGACCATTTCCGAAGCATACAATTTGGCCATGGATGCCTGGGTGGTAAAACGCTCCTTTCTATCTTTCATAGCGGCTGCCAGCAGAGTCAATTGTCGGGCGGCTTCGATCTCTGTCGCCATGTCTGCAATAATCCATCGAAGTCCCTGAAATTTCGATATCTTCCGGCCGAACTGCTCCCTTTGTTTCGCATATTTGACAGCCGAATCGAAGGCGGCCTGTGCTACCCCCAGGCTCTGGGCGGCAATGCCGATTCGGCCACCATCCAATCCCTTCATCACAATGGTAAACCCTTGCCCCTCTTTTCCCAGCATGTCCGATGCCGGAACCCGACAATCCTGGAAATGAAGATCGGTGGTATCCGATGCACGGAGTCCCATTTTCTCTTCAACATTTCCCACAACCAGGCCGGGATTGTCCTTGGCAACGATTAAAGTGCTGATACCTTTATGTCGGGCGTCCGGATCGGTCTTTGCCGTCACAATCACCAGACCGCAGTTTTTCCCGGTGGTAATAAACCGTTTAGTGCCGTTAATAATGTAATGGTCGCCATCTTTTACAGCTGTTGCCTGTTGGCTTACAGGGTCCGACCCGGCCTCGGGTTCGGTAAGGGCAAAGGCACCGATATATTTGCCCATAGCCAGTTCTTTGAGATAATGCTGCTTTTGCTCTTCCGTACCATAGTTCAAAATACTTTCACAAACAATGGAGTTGTGTACGGACATAACTACTGCGGTGGCCGCGCATGAGTACGCAATTTCCGAAAGGGCAAGAACATAACCGATCGTGTCCGAATCCGACCCTCCGTATTCAAAGGGAACCATCATCCCAAGCAGCCCCAGTTCAGCCATTTTCTTCAGATTACCGGCGGGAAATTCTTTTGTTTTATCCCGCTCTGCTGCGGTTTCAGCAACTACTTTTCGTGAGAACTCGCGAACCATAGACTGAATCATCAACTGTTCATCCGTCAACTTGAACGACATGACACGACCTCATCTTCTATGGGTTGTAGATAACCACGATTAACTCAGCGTCCGTTTCACCGATATTTCTCAGGTGGTGTTTGATACCGGAGTTGAAGTGCAAAGAGTCGCCGGGTTTCATGGTATTGACATGCTCACCCACAACTACTTCGATATCGCCGGTCAATGCATAGACGAACTCTTCCCCTTCATGGTTGTAGCTCACACCTTCGTGATCTTCCATGGCATCGATCTTGACGCGGAAAGCTTTTAAGTGTTTGTTTTCCGCACCTGGTGTCAATGTTTTGTAGGCATAGCTATCCGTTCGCTTTGTATAGGCCTTGATGCGATCCTGCATCCGGTCCTCTTCTTCTCTAAGTAAATAACCGGAATCGATATCCAACGCACGGGAAAGCTGAAGAAGCGTTCCAACAGGGGGTGTTGTTTTTCCGGCCTCAACTTTTTTAATAAAATCAATGGAAAAGCCGGTTTCGTTAGCAAGTGTATCGTACGACATCTTCTTTTCGGTGCGGGCTTTCTTGATCTTTTTGCCCACCGGCATGAGTGCGGGTTTCTTTCTGGGAGCCATGGGTACCTCCTTTAAAAAAGGTTCGAGGATTCAAAGGGTTACCGGGGATGGATCGCATACCTACTATTCCCTTTAATCCCCACAAATCCTCGGCACCTTGAACCTTACTTTTTGTATTCGTAAAATCCTTTACCTGTCTTTCTCCCTAACCATCCGGCCTCCACATATTTTCTCAACAGCGGACAAGGTCGGTATTTGGAGTCTTTGAACCCTTCATACAACGTCTCCATAATGGCCAGGCAAGTGTCCAGCCCGATCAAATCGGCAAGTGCAAGCGGCCCCATGGGATGGTTCATACCCAGCTTCATCACTGTATCGATGTCTTCCCGTTTGCCCACACCGTGATAGAGGGCAAAAACCGCCTCATTAATCATGGGAAGC
>DAOWNV010000219.1 GCA_030642405.1 Desulfosarcina sp. | reverse complement strand
TTACTGGTAGCTGTAACCGGGGTGTCCGGTGCCGGGAAATCGACGCTGATTAACCAGATCCTCTATCCAGCCTTGGCGAAAAAGCTGCACAACAGCTTGTTGGAAACAGGCCGGCACAAAGCGATCCGTGGGTTGGTGCATTTGGACAAGGTAATCAATATCGACCAAAAGGCTATTGGCCGCACGCCTCGCAGCAACCCGGCTACCTATACCAAGGTATTCGACCATATCCGTGATTTTTTCGCCCAGCTTCCCGAGTCCAATATGCGCGGGTACAAAAAAGGGCGCTACTCCTTCAATGTTAAGGGTGGAAGGTGCGAAGCCTGCCACGGAGACGGTTTCATCAAGGTGGAGATGCACTTTTTGGCGGATGTTTACGTGCCCTGCGAAGCCTGCCGTGGAAAGCGTTTCAATGACGCCACCCTGGAGATCCGCTACAAGGAGCACTCCATTGCCGACGTTCTGGATTTATCGGTACTCCAGGCCGGAGAGCTCTTCAAAAACCACCCGCGCATCCGTCGTATTCTGGATACCCTCATGGATGTGGGACTTTCCTACATCAAACTCGGCCAGGCAGCCACGACACTCTCAGGTGGAGAAGCCCAGCGCATCAAACTGGCTCGGGAGCTGGCCAAACGGGCTACGGGAAGGACCCTCTACATCCTGGACGAACCGACCACAGGCCTGCATTTTCAGGATGTGAAAATGCTGTTGGCCGTGCTGCAGCGTTTGGTGGACGGAGGAAACACCGTGGTCGTAATCGAGCACAACCTGGACGTAATTAAAACGGCCGATTGGATCATCGATCTTGGCCCCGAGGGAGGCAAAGGGGGCGGCCGTATCGTTGGTCAAGGGCCACCGGAGAAAGTTGCTACGGTCAAAGAAAGCTATACGGGACGTTTTCTTAAGGAGCTTATATAGATTAAGATTGACCGGATAGCCGTTTTCTTATCCATATATATCCCAATGTACCCAATATCCCACCCGCAAAATCGGCCAGCATGTCAAAATAGTCGAACTGGCGCGAAGGAACGAAAGCCTGGTGGATTTCATCGCTCAATCCATAGAGTCCGGCAAAAGAAACGCTGATCCAAAATAGTTGCCTTTGAGACAACCGGCCGGGCCAGGTGGCCTGCCCGGCCCGGTAGAAAAGTGCGGCCAGCACCCCATAGGCGATCATGTGCAACAACTTATCCTGCAGCGGAAAAGAAAGCCCCGTTTTAATTGAGGGGTAGCTGGATTGAATAAACAGTACGACACATAGGACCAAAACCGACAACCAGTACCACGATAATCTATGTCGAGCCATTTTCATAAGGTAGATACCGGACCGAAAGTTTACAGATAGCACATCGAAATTCCAAGCACCAATACTGTTATTTATTGAAAAGGTCTAATTCAAGCTTGCGCTCAGCCACATGGGCGGTCACCTGCTCTACAAATTGATCCATGGGAATGCCGTACCGTACCGTACCGTCCAGTGTCCGTACGGAAACGGTCCCCGCGGCCTCTTCCTTTGCCCCGCAAGTAAGAATCAGTGGAGTTTTTGCCAGTTGGGCCTCGCGGACTTTGCGGTTCAGGCTTTCGGTGCGGTCATCCACCTCAGTCCGCAATCCGGCATCAGTAAGGGTTTTCGCTGTTTTTTCGGCGAAAGGAATCAAGCCGTCGTTGATGGGCAGCAAGACGGCCTGAACCGGTGCCAGCCACAAGGGGAACTTACCCGCAAAATGCTCGATAAGTATTCCCAGAAATCGCTCGATGGAACCAAACACGGTTCGGTGGAGCATGATGGGGCGGTGTTTTTCATTGTCCTTGCCCACATAGGTTAAATCGAAACGTTCGGGCAGACTCATATCCAACTGAATGGTTCCACATTGCCAGGTGCGCCCCAGGGCATCTTTGATGTGAAGGTCGATTTTCGGACCATAAAAGGCACCATCACCTTCGTTAATGCGGTACTCCTTGCCGTAGGCGTCCAGTGCTGACTGCAGGCCGTTGGTGGCCAGTTCCCATTGCTCATCGGTACCGATTGACTTTTCCGGCCGTGTGGACAATTCCAGGTGAAAGCCGAGACCGAACTTGCTGTACATCTGTTCCTCCAACCGCAGCAGATCGACAATCTCTTTCTGGATCTGATCCGGCATCATGAAAAGATGGGCATCATCCTGGTGAAAAGCCCTTACCCGAAACAGACCGTTCAGTACACCGGATAACTCATGGCGGTGAACCAACCCGATTTCCGCTGCACGGATTGGCAGTTCCCGGTAAGAGTGGGGGCGTGTGCTGTACAACAGCATGCCGCCGGGACAGTTCATGGGTTTGATGGCATAGACTCGCTCGTCTACTTCGGTGGTGTACATATTTTCCCGATAGTTTTCCCAGTGACCGCTCCGCTCCCACAACTCGCGCTGGAGGATAATCGGTGTTTTGGTCTCTACATAACCGGCTTCCCGGTGGGCGACCCGCCAGAATTCCAGCAACGCATTCCAGACATCCATTCCTTTGGGGTGGAAAAACGGCATACCCGGCGCATCATCATGAAAACTGAACAGATCCATGGCCGAGCCGATCTTGCGATGGTTGCGTTTTTTGGCCTCTTCCAGAAAATTCAGATACGCTTTCAGTTTCTTTTTGTCGAAATAGGCCGTTCCATATATCCGTTGAAGCTGCGCTTTGGATTGATCCGCCCGCCAGTAGGCACCGGAGACTCGCATCAGTTTGAAGGAACGCACCAAACCGGTATGAGGCACATGGGGGCCACGGCAGAGGTCGGTAAAATCGCCCTGCTGGTAGAAAGAGATGGTACCGTCCGTCAGCCCGGAAATCATTTCTGTTTTGTAAGGCTCATCTTTGTAAAAATCCAGGGCCTCTGCTTTTGAGACCTCCCTTCGTTCTATGGGCAGCTTGGCTTTTATAAGGCGTTTCATCTCCTTTTCGATGGCTGGAAACGCCTCTTCAGAAAGCGGCTCCATATCGATATCGTAATAAAACCCTTCTTCAACGACCGGGCCTATGGTCAATTTGGCTTCGGGATACAGGTTCAATACCGCCTGTGCCATCACGTGGGCGGCGCTATGTCGCATAATTTCCAAAGCTTCATCATCGCGAGTGGTGATCAGCCGAACGGCTGTATCTTTTTCAATGGTCCGATTGAGGTCAACCACCTCACCATCGATCTCCATGGCTACACAATCGCGGGCCAGTCCTTCTGAGATACTCTTGGCAACGGTCAATCCTGTGGGATAGTCTTCAAAGGGTTTTCGACTTCCATCGGGAAGTGTGATATGAATCATTTTCTTTTATTTGCCTTCCGTAAATAAGATTGGAAAAAGGGTCTGGAACATATAACTTATGAAAAGTAGGGAATTACCCCTATCGGGTCAAGAAAAAAATGAATAACTCCGTCTCTCAAGCATACCGTATCATCCGTTCCGATGATGATTTAAAACAATTTGCCGATAGGATTGGTTGTGCAACCATACTCGCTGTAGATCTGGAGGCGGATTCCATGTTTCACTTTCAGGAAAAAGTGTGTCTAATACAAATGGCTGGAAATGCTGAAAATGTTGTAATCGATCCTTTATCAATCAACAATTTTTCCCCCTTGGTCCCCATATTTAAAGATGAAAACGTATGCAAGGTGTTTCATGGTTCGGATTACGATGTGCGATCCCTTTTTCGGGATTTCACCATTGAAATAAACAACCTGTTCGATACGCAACTGGCCAGTATGTTTTTGGGGGAAAAGGAGACCAGCCTGGGGGCGGTGGTCCACCGGCGTTTCGGAATCAAGTTGGATAAACGATACCAGAAAAAGGACTGGTCCCAGAGGCCCTTGCCCGATGGAATGATCGAATATGCCGCCTCGGACGTATATCATCTAATTCCTATGGCCCGGCAATTGATGAAAGAGTTGAAAGAAAAAGGGCGGTTATCCTGGGTTGAAGAAGAGTGTCAATACCTTTCTGGTGTCAGGCCGGCTGAAAATAATGACGAACCCCTGTTTCTGCGGTTTCGAGGTGCCGGTCGGCTGCCGCGCCGGAACCTTGCGGCGTTGGAGGGATTGCTGCAATACCGCCGGGAAGTGGCCAGGAAACGAGACAGGCCTTTGTTTAAAGTTTTTTCCAATACATCGATGCTGATAATCGCCACGGAATTGGCGGGTACGCCTCAATCATTGGAGGCTACACGCTGCCTGAGCCCCAAGCAGTTCCGTATTTATGGAAAGACCTTGTCTAAAATTGTTAATAAAGCCATGGCCATAGCTCCAAAAGATCTGCCTGTCTATCCTCGTCGTAAACGTCTTTCGGTTGCACCCCAGGTTCCAGAACGAATCAAGGCCATCAAATCCTGGAGGGATGCCATGGCCGAGCGTCTCGAAATGGATCCAGCCATGCTGTTCAACAAGGCGTTAATGACCGCCATTGCAGTAAAGCACCCATCGGACATACAGGCATTGTATGAAGTAGATTCAATTCGAAATTGGCAGGTGGAAGCGTTTGGCGAAAAGATTCTTCGTGTTTTAAATTCCCATCCATAACCCCATCGCACGCGTCATCCACGATCTTTCCGTACCCCCAGTAAAGCACAATATAAAGGGCTGGACTTTATAGGTTACACTTTATATAGATTATATCGTGTCCGTTCTTGACTGTAGTCGAAGAAGCGGAGCTATGTGTATTTAAGGGGTCAAGTCCGCTTTTAACTCTTTTTGAATGACATGGACCGGATGTTTATTGTGTTACAAGCAAGGCATAATGAAAAGGCTTGAAGATAAACCAGAAAAAGAGCCAAAAGCAGACCAGACTCCTTCTCTTGGTTCAGGCCTACAAGGTCGGCTGGTAAAAGGAGTCGGTGCTCAGAGTTTCTCTCAGGCCGTGCAAATATTCATCCGCTTGGTAGAAGTACCACTGCTTCTTTCATTCTGGGGGCCGCAGCTATATGGTGAATGGTTGATGCTTTTTGCCATAACCGCTTTTGTCAGTATCGGCGATGGAGGATTTGCCACG
>DAOWNV010000001.1 GCA_030642405.1 Desulfosarcina sp. | reverse complement strand
GCAAAAGCTCAGTCCACTGCATCCCGGGGGGAGGTGCCGGAAGATGACCAAGGGCAGGCCGAACGGATGTTGAACCGATTGGAGGACCACCCGGGACGGGCGCTGATGCCGAGTACTGGGAAGCGGAGGGTGGACAAAGACTGGTAGGCGGCTTTGTAACAAAAATGAAGGCTCATCACAGCATGGTGGCGGTGTAACAAAAGTGATTAACGCGGCACAAAATATTGTTTATTTAATAGTTTTATTGTTGGTGACGGCGGCATTAGCAGAAGCTGCCACCGTGCGCGCCGTGGTGGATCGCAACCAGGCCATGGTTGGAGAATCCATCTCTCTTCAACTCGTCATGGAAGGCGGTGATGGAAAGATCGATCTTAGTGGACTGACGGATTTCAAGATCATCTCCCGAGGTACCAGCAGCAATTTTCAGATGATCAATGGCAGGACATCCCGGCAGAAGATCTATAATTACATTATCATTCCTCTACAAGCAGGCCGCCTGACCCTTCCGGCTATCCCGGTGACCATCGATGGGAAGGTTCACCATACGATTCCTATTAGTCTATCCATTACCAGGGAACCACCAGCTGACAGCGGCCGGCGAGATGTTTATGTCACAGCTGAAATTTCAAATCTTTCTCCATGGATCGGGCAGCAATTCGCCTATACTTTCCGCCTTTTCAACGCCATCCAAGTGGCGGACGCAAAGTTTCAACCTCCTGAATTTAGCGGTTTCAGTGCAAAGCAACTGAAGGACCAGAAGACCTATCGTACCGTGATTAACGGCAAGGAGTTTATGGTGAGCGAGGTGGTCGTAATTCTGGTTCCCGTAAAATCAGGTGCTTTGACCATCGAACCGGCGGTGCTGCATGTCGGATTGGTCCATCGCAGCAACCGGCCGCGACCCTTTTCCGGCATGGACTCTTTTTTCGGACGAACGGAAATGACCACCCGGCTTCTGGAAACCGAACCCATTGAGGTTCAGGTGAACGATCTTCCACCAAAACCACCGGGAGCACCGTATACGGGACTGGTGGGACGTTTCGAAATCGATGCCGGCATGGACAAGGCAAAAATCGAGGTGGGTGACTCCACGACCCTTGCCGTAACCGTAAGCGGTAACGGCAACATCATGGATGCCGCCGCTCCGGCGATTCCCGTGCCAAAGAGTTTCAAAACGTACGCCGACAACCCTGAAGAGCAAATTCAAGTGGGTCCGGGTGGCTATACGGGCAGCAAAACGTTTCGTACGGCCCTGGTTCCAGTCGAACCAGGACAGTTTCGAATCGATCCCATCAAGTTGGCCTATTTTGATGTGGATGCCGGTGAGTATCGAATTCTCTCGACGGCCGCGTTTGATGTAACGGCATCTCCTTCAAAAACAGCGGCCACGGATGCAAAGGTGTTTCGTGCCACGCCTTTGCAGATTCTCTCGGCAAAAAAGCGGGTGGAATTTACCGGTCGGGACATTCTGCCGCTGAAAACAGGTCTTGCGGCGATTAAGCCTCAACGGACCCTGTCTGTTTGGTGGTTTGGTCTATTGTTACTGCTTCCTATTATGGGTTTTTTCACAACTACAGCCGTGTTGAAACTCAACCGAAAAGATGATTCTCCGGTCAAGGTAATGGCCGACAAGGCCAAACAGGCACTGAAAACGGCCATGGCTCCTGATGCCACCGACACTGAGTTTCTTTCGGCCCTCTACCGGGCGTTGGTTTCAGCCGTTTACAGCAAAAAGGGTGTGGCGGGTACCTCTTTGACCTGGTCAGAAGCAAAAATACAGCTTGTCGAGCTCGGATGGACAACTGAAGATGCTGCCGACACAGCGAATCTGCTGGAACGCATCGAATCATTCAATTACTCCGGAGGCACCCTGGACGGTGAAAAGCGGGAGGCACTTTTGGGCCGGACCCGGAAAGCAGTACGAAAGCTTACGCGATGAAACGAACTGCCATACAAACAATTGTCATTGCAATGATGGGGTTATTTCTGGTTTTTAGCCCGGGCATCCAGGCCTCGGCATCGGAAACCGCCCGAATCTTTATGGAGGGTACAAAAGCTTATGAAAATGGTAATTGGCAGACCGCCATTGAGGCTTTTGAACACGTAGCTGATCGCGGGTTAGAGAACGGCTCTCTCTTTTACAATCTGGGAAACGCGTATTTGAAAAACGATGACCTTGGCCAAGCCCTTTTGTGGTATGAGCGAGCGTTAAAGCATATTCCAGACGACCCGGATCTGCGATTCAATTACGACTACGCACTGACCCTTACCCGCGATGAGAGAGTTGACGACCGATCGCCCCTGCTCCGTATCCTGTTTTTCTGGAAATACCGATTGAGTGCACCCATTGTCTGCTGGGGGGCTATTTTTCTCAATGCATCTGTTTGGATTGCTCTTTCCGTTCTGGTGATCAGGAAAAAACGCCTTTTACGACCCAGTATTATCGTGGCCGCGGTGTTAACGCTTATTTTTACCTTCACATCCGCATACAACTATTTTGAAGCCAAACGGATCAACCATGCAGTCGTATTACTTGAGAAAGTTGCTGTCCGCTCCGGTCTTACCGATTCAGCCACCGAGCTGTTTATCCTCCACGCCGGCACCAAGGTTCGCGTAGAACGCCAATCCGCTACCCACTTGCTCATTCGCTATACCAAAGATAAAATCGGCTGGGTAAAAAAGGTAGAGGTTAGTGTGATTTGACTCCTTTGCATCACCCACCCCCCCCCTTTTTTTGGTATTTGAATACAACGAAAATGCGGCTGTTTTACTTGACAGCCTATCCAATTTATTGTTTTTAGAAGAAAAAGGGGTCGATACATGATAAGAGTTCAATCCGCAGGTTACAGTGATATCGGAAAAGTGCGCAAAGCAAATGAAGACAGTTTTCTTATCAACGAATCAATCGGATTGTTCGTTGTGGCGGACGGTATGGGTGGTCATCGCGGTGGTGCCGTGGCCAGTCGTCTTGCTACAAAAACCATGGGTACATGTATGGAAGCTACGTGCAGCCCAGCCTTAAAACCCGACACATCCAAAGCTGAAGATTCCCGAGCAGAGGATATCAACCACCTTCTTAAGGGTATCCACCTGGCGAATAAGAAAATTTATACACTTTCCGTTAAAGATGAATCTTGCCGGGGGATGGGGACTACGGTCTCAGCACTTTTCCTTTCCGATAATTTCATTATCACAGCCAATGTGGGAGACAGTCCCATCTATTTGTTGAGAAACGGTGAAATCGAAACACTTTATACACCACATACATTACTCCACGAACGAAAAAAGATTCCGAAATCAATGGAAGGCCGGTTTTCTCCAAGCAAAATGGCCCATATTCTTACCAGAGCCGTTGGGATTCATCAGCACCTGCGCATCGACCATGTGAAAACGCCCTGTTTCAAAGACGATATCATCGTCTTGTGCAGTGACGGGCTTAGCGGAAAGGTTACCAAAGAAGAAGTCGGGGCTTTGGTGGTCAAAAGCGATGCTGAAACTGCCTGCAAGAACCTTACGGATTTGGCCATCGAAAGGGGCGGTGAGGATAACGTAACCGTGATTGTGGTTAAAATTCTTTCTGAAGGCGTAAAACCAACGAAAGGGCTGCTGGGTCGGTTGTTAGCCCTTCCAATATGGATCGGATCATGTCTTGGTGGAAAACGCTCAACTTAGGGGCAAGACGGCGGATAGATGGTTAGATTGCTTGTAAAATTCAAGGATCGCAGGATTAAGGAATTATCCCTGGATCAGATAGAAACGGTTTCCATAGGGAGAAACAGCCGTCATAATCTGGTAATCGACAACTATGCCGTTTCCGAGAACCACGCTGTCATAAAAAAAGAGGGCAACAGATACCATTTAAAAGATACGGGAAGCAAAAACGGCACATTCGTAAATGGCACACCGATTAAAAAAGCTGTTTTAAAAAACGGGGACGTCATAACCATCGGTAATCACGTCCTTGTTTTTTTAGATCGGGGAAGAGCTGACCCATTTGGCAGGGGAGGGTTGAAGACTTCAGCCATGCCCGGTGATCCGGGACCGAAACATACCATGTTCATGGAGTCTGAGCTTTATAGGAAGATGTTGGCTGAAAGTGAAGACGTGCCGACGATCGCCGAACCACAGGCCCATGTGGTTTTTTTGGCAGGTGGAAACGGAAAAATCAAACTGACCCAAAGCTTAGTGACCATCGGCAGGACAAAACGATGCGATATTATTGTTAAAGGTTTTTTTTCTTTCCTATCAGGAGATCCCGCCGTCACCATCAGCAAAACGCCTCAGCACTACTATGTCAATAGCGGTAGGGGTTGGGTGAAACCAAAAGTGAACGGGAAAGCAGTCCGAATGCCGGTACGGCTGAAGGATATGGACAAAATAGAAATTTGTGGGATGATTCTTCAGTTCACAATGGATTAGGATTGGTAATTAATTAAATCCACAATCCTTAGTAGGCATCACCCAACGGCAGACGCTATATAAAACAGGTCGAGATAGAAGTGAGTCAATGAAAAAATGGATTTTTATTATTGCTCTTTCAGCATGCTGCACAGCGGTTGTCTCTTTCATGAAGGTTGATGTGACAGCGGAAAAGCAAATCATTTATATTAAAAGCGGAGAACCGGTGATCGCCGATCATGTCAGCAAATCCGATCAGTTCATTTTTTATGAGTCCGATGGGCAATCAGGAATGTTTATGAAAAATGATGTTGCTTCCGTCGGCTCGATCGCGGTTGAAAAGCAGATATCGCTGACTCAAATTGTTGAACAATGGAAAGATCGCGTCATAAAAAAAAGGACTGGTTGGGATATAGTCGGAAAAAAGATGTTTGATAGCCGCATTTTGTTTTTTTTCGCTATTCTGGCCGTTATTTCTTTGCTGTTCAAACTATTTCAGGTCTTTTTTCGGTGGATAGAGACAATAGGTTTTACAAAAAAGGAAGAGAAAGCACATATAGGACCTGTAGGTGAGGCGAACCATAAACAGGACGAGATCCTGGTGAATTCAGATTTACGGGATATCGCACTGTTTTTTCTCGAACTGTTCAAGGTTCAAAACGGATTGGGGAAGGATGCTCCTGCCCGTTATCAGATGACCGACCATGCATCCTCCCGGAAAATGAAAATTTTTGAGTTGAGCGTCATGAGTGGCCGGGAATGGTTGACCCGTCGTATGTCCATTGGCCCTTTAGGGGAGGATACCGGAAGCAAAAGCAAGTGCTTCTACGCCATATACGACACCCATATGGTTATTAAGGTACCTCCGGTTCCGGTAACCGATATGGGCACCTATGTGAAAGCGATTCGTAAGGAGGGAAAGATCTCATCCCAGCTTTCTCCTGTCGCATGCATAGTTCCGATGATAACCGTGGTGCTTAAAAAAGTTACAACATTACCCTACGCGTCAAGTCTTACTCAAGCGCAACTGGAGAAGCAATACATTCGCTTAGTCGAAGAAAAACCGGATTATCAAGAGTACCTGAAAATCGGTGGGCGGTTTGCCTTTTTTATGGAATTAACCAACAATATTTTTTTAGCACGGGTCATCGACGAAATACATGCGTTCAAGAATAAAATCGGTGACGAAATTCGTGAGGTACCGGATGTGGCCTGGGACCAGGAGGCTTTCACAACCCGGTACGGGTTGGGGTCCCTTACGGTCTTTAACAACCTTCAAACTCTTTACCGGCTTTGTGAAACCGAAGTAAAACGAACTATCCATGCCTCTAATAAAAAGGTGAATATCCACACATTCCAGATTAAAAACTGGTTCCTTTCACGGATTGCAGGAGAACCACTCGACAGGGCTGAAAAAGAAATTGGAGAGGATCTGATCATTCGGATTGAAGACGATTTTACCCGTATTTTCGAATCCAACAAACAGATCGTTAATGATCTGCTTCAATTGTTGAAATCTCAGTTGGCGACAAAGGTTTTCGTTCAATACCGGCACCAAATCGAAAATGTCTCATCAAACATGCTTCAATTGCTTTGCCGGCTTAAAGAAAGAAAAATTGCACTGAGAGATTTGAAACCGGATAATTTATTCATGGATGCCAATCCGGATCATTATCCAGGATTTTTAAATGATCGTGCCGCCTTTTCCATCGGTGTCATCGATGTGGAAACGGCAGTTTCCTTGGATTCGGCAAAAGACGGCAGGATTGAACAGCCCATTCTAGGAGGAACACCTCTATATGCGACGCCTCTCCATTTATTGAAAAATGAAATCCTTGCATCCTGCTTTACAAACCTGTCCGATGTGCATTATTTCCAGGACTGGTATGCAGTGATTGCTAATATTTTTCGGGTGACCACCGGGAAAAATCTGTTTGTGCGTGCTTCGCGATCCTTTCCCGTTGCTTTAAGGATGATCAAACAGAGCCGTTCTAAAGCCGCCCCGGATGAAAAAACCGTAAAGGCTATGAGTGAAAAATTCTGGTCGGCGGCACTGGCGGATATGAAAAAAGGGCTGGCTGTTTTTTCAGATGAATTAAATCAGTTAACACTGATTGTGCCCGATGCGATGGTCCCGGAATTTGAAAAAGAATTGAGGCGGGAACAGAAATGCCTCGAAAGGGCCATCCGAAGGCATGTTTCCGTTTCTCCGCTTGTCAAAAATGAGAAAAATAAAGCCTTCTTAATTGAGGCTTCCAGTGAGGAGATTCAAAAACAAATAGCCAAGTGGGAATCTTCTGAAGGTTTATCCGAGCAGCATAGTCACCTTGCTCCAAAAATGGTGGCTTTTCTGCGTAATTTGAATCGGATGAAGATGAGTAAAGCTGAAAAAATCAGTATGCTCTTAACTCTCACCTCCGCCGGCCGACAAATCTCAGCCTTTTCCCTTTTGGAAGCCATGTTCCAGATTGCCTATCGAGTGATGTATACGTCTCAATGGAACACGATTCCTCAGCCGGACAGCTCATCCAACCGACAGGCGGCTGTAACCGAAGACAGCTCTATGATTACAACGCTATTAAGTGATCATAAGGCTTAATCTTGTTGTAGAAGTATCACAAGACTTGATGAGGGCCTTTATTTATGAGCACTTTTCATATAAAGGTCCAGGAATCGCTTATTGTCTTCCTCCGTAATCGCCAAGGGCAATTTTTGCTTGGCCTCTTCAAAGGCCAAGTCCGCAAGCTCCAACTTGAGTTGGTGTTTTGCCTGCCGAATTCGATTTACCATTTTTTTTCGGCTTTCTTCGATCATGATAACGCTTTGTCGCTGGGCTTGATCAATGAGCTGCTGTTTTTTGGTCTTCCCCTGGGCAATCAGGCGAGCTTTCATTTTTTCTAGCCGTTGCTGATTATCCGTAGACCGTGTCCGAGCTGCTTCTATTTCATCAGCAATCCGTTTTTTCTCCGTCTTCAGCATATCAATTTCGTCAACCACATCTGCTTTTTGCTGTTTGAGAAAGGCTTTGAACGGATCGCGGGCATATTTAAAAATTACAGCGGCGATAATGGCGAAGTTGACATACATCATGATTCGATCGTACGTGGGGCGCCATTCCTGGCTGGACGCAATTGCCGTTCCCGGAATTATAACCAGCAACAATACCAAAAGGATCAAAAGCGGTCTATCTCTTATGATATCAATTCGTTTCATAATTACAGCCTCCGCCCCAGCAAGGTTTCCATAATTTTTGTAGTAATAGCGGCCACCTCCCCGGTCAGTTGAGCCCTCGCATCCGAGAGTTGCTGATTAATTTTTTTTTCCGTTTCCTGACGTAACGCAACAATTTCCAGCCGAGCTGCTTGAGTCACTTCGCCGGCTCGATGATCCGCTTCTTCTTCTAATTCGTGAACAGCGGTATCTGCCTCTTTACGAACGGTAAGACGTCGGCGATCCAATTCTTGATTAAGATCATCAAGGTCCAACCCGGCTTTTTCAATATCTGTTTTTACGTCGGCAAGGTACTCTTTTCGCTGTTCCATGGTGCTGATCAGCGGACGAATCATAACCCGGTTGAGGATAAATATAAAAACCAGGAATGATATCAATTGAACAAAGAAAGTCTCATTGATGCTGATCAATGCAACAGCGCTAATGATCTCCATGGTAGATCGCTCCGTCTATTCCAATTAAGACGATTGGATCAGGTTTGCACCTGATCCGTTGAAAGAATGACGCTCCGGTTGCCTATGTTTATACGACAAACAGCAACAGCAGGGCTACAACCAGCGAATAAATACCCGTCGATTCCGAGACGGCCTGTCCGACCAGCATCGTACGTGTCAGAAGGCCTGCTTCCTTTGGATTTCTGCCGATTGCTTCACAAGCTTTAGCAGCGGCCATGCCTTCACCAACGCCAGGGCCGATAGCACCCAACCCCATGGAGAGACCTGCACCCAGAAAAGCAGCTGCCTTGATTAAGTCTGCGCCTTCAATTGCCATGATGTTTCCTCCTGTTACGTAATATTTTCGCGGGGTTGCTGGTATGCACACCGCGCACGTCGGCCATCTGCAGGGCCTTGTTATTAAACGACAAAAATTAAAACCAAAGAGATTACCATTGCATAGATGGCCGTGGATTCTGCGACGGCCATGCCGACTAACATCGTACGGGTCAGTGTTCCTATGTCTTTTTCGTTTCTGGCTATCCACTTGACACCGCCGCTGGAAGCAATTCCTTCCCCGATTCCAGGTCCAATTCCACCAATCCCCATACATAGCCCGGAACCCAGCAAAGCCATGGCCGGGGCGATGGTGTCCGAGGCTCCGAATTCCTTGAAAATCAAAATAAAAGCCACCAAGAGCCCCAGTATCGCCGGAGTTTGGGCAATTGCTTGTCCCAACAGCATAATATTGGTAACTGGTGTGACTGCTGCCGGCTGGCGGGCTATTCCTTCAGAGCTGGCACCGGCAACGATACCTCCGCCGATACCTGAACCGATGGCACTTAACCCAGCTGCCAATCCGGCACCAAGGATCGCTCCCCAGGTAGGCCAGAGAGGATAGCTTCCAAAATCAGAAAAAATCAAAATGAAAGAAACAACAAGGGCGAAAATAGATGGGGTTTGGCAAACGGCAGAGCCAATGAGCATGTTGGTGGTAAGTTTACCGCTCACAGACGGCTGTCGAACCATGCCTACACAGGCCGCCCCTGCTGGAAAACCAGCACCAACACCGGATCCAATCGCACCGAATCCCATGGATAGTCCTGCTGCAAATACGGCTGCGACAGTAACAAAAGAGTCGGCCGGTATGTTCGAAAACAACAGAATCATTGCGACCACCAATGCAAAGACGGAAGCGGACTCTGCGATGGCCTGACCCACCAGCATGGATTTAAATACATCGCCTGCCAAGGCCGGGTTTCGTGAAATTGCCGAATTCGCCTGAGAGGCCGTATAGCCTTCGCCGATGGCGGCACCAATTGCGCCGAATCCGATAGAAAGCCCACCACCTAGATATGCCGCCAAATTGACCCAAGTTTGAATGTCTTGTTCCATGGATTATTTCGCCTGTACGGAAATATAAACAACGGTTAACATGGTGAAAACGAAAGCCTGAATCGCTCCGACAAAAATACCGAAAAATGCGTTAAGAAATGGTGGCAGCAAGATGCTGTAAGTAAGGTAGGATACAACAAGAATAATGATTGCCCCTCCCATGATATTTCCGAACAAACGAAAAGAGATAGACACGATTTTGGCTAACTCTCCTATTATGTTCAGCGGAGCCATAATGAAAAAGGGTTCGAAATACTCTTTGGCATAGGCCTTGAAGCCTTTGGTTTTAATCCCTACATAGTGGGCGATGAAAAAACCCATGACACCAAGACTCAACGGCGTGTTGAGATCCTTGGTTGGTTCTTCCAGGTGGGGGATGATACCGATCCAGTTGCAAAGCACCAGAAACATAAACAGCGCGCAGACCAGAGGTGCGTAAGTTTTTGCCATATCTTCGCCCAGTGCATCTTCGGTCAGTGCGTAAAGCTTGGATACGAACAATTCGCCCAGAACCTGCATGTAATTGGGTATGACGCCCCGCTTGCGGGTGGCCATAACACCGAACACCAGGATCAAAAGCATAACGATCCAGCTATAAACAATGGCATCAAGATTAAAGACCATTTTGTGGCCGGACAGAGGAATAATAAGTTGGTATACCTTACCTAATTCTTCCATTGACGTTCCTTTTTTATCACCTGCGCCAAGAGTAAATGAACCGATGGGAAATATGATCAGCCAGGATGACGAACTGTACCATCAAAAGTCCTGCGATCGTTGAGAACAAATCGAATCGGGGCAGCTTGATTGCCAAATAGAGTGGAATGGCCAAGATTGTATATCTGAAAAGAATGTTCCCGAATGCGGAAAGGGAGGCTTTGGACCGCTCGCGCTTAACCGCCTTATGAATCGTTTCCCCCATTAACACAAAGTTAATTGTGCTGAAAAGAGAACCCATCACGATGCCCCGGCACATGGCTTTATAGTCTAAAATCAGAAAAACCAGGCCAATACTGATGGCAAGCGCCATTGCGGAGGATCCGTAGCGTTTTTGAATTTCACGATCAGGTGGTACGGCGGTCATTGGGATCTTCCTCGGTTTTTGGGTTTATCACCTCAAGGATCTGTCTGTAGCAGACATTACCACCACCAACAATGCCTAAAAGGATAAAAATTGTTGTGAATATCCCCTTAAGGCCCAACCATTTATCTATCGCGTACCCTACAAAAAGGCAAAAAACAATACAGCCGGCCATTGTCAGGCCCAGCTGCATAACAATCGTTAGGTTTTCAACCCAATCTCTATTTTTTC
This sequence comes from Desulfosarcina sp., assembly GCA_030642405.1. Lineage (GTDB taxonomy): Bacteria > Desulfobacterota > Desulfobacteria > Desulfobacterales > Desulfosarcinaceae > Desulfosarcina. The sequence goes on along the minus strand of DAOWNV010000001.1, from coordinate 22,813 downwards.
GGTAATTGAACAACCTATATTTCCGTTCGTCCAAGGAAACCGACCCTTTTGGTCTACCCTGGTAAATCTAAAAAAAAGAATTAACTTGATTTCAATAGCGAGATGGATAGCAAATATCATTTAGCATTGTCAAGCGCCACAAGCGGACTGTATCTGATTTTTTTTGTCCATCACTTTTTCGAACGCATTTTGCAAAAAATGTCAAATTACCAATGAAACATTCCGAATGTTAGCATTCTGTCTATTTGGAAGGGAGATATTAAACTATGACCAGCAGAATCACTATCCTGGGTTCAGGAACCTGTGTGCCCTCCCTTGAGCGTGCTCCCTGCTCATTTTTAATGCAAACAGGTGGTCAAAACCTTCTTTTTGATTGCGGACCTGGTATTGTGCGCCGCCTTTTGGAGGTTGGTGTGTCGATTTTTGACATTTCATACATTTTTCTCAGTCATTTTCACCCGGATCACATTGGTGAATTAGCGTCCTTTCTATTTTCCTTAAAACACCCGGCCCTATCATTGCAAAAAAAGCCGTTGACTATTGTTGCAGGAAAGGGCTTCCGGAGATTTTTCGATGACTTGAAGGTGGTTTACGGTAATCAGATCGTCCTTCCAGCCGAAGAATTTAAGGTTATTGAATTGGATACGGAAAAAAAAGACGGTCACAGGTTTCCATCTTTTTCCGTCACCTCCTCACCTGTAGTTCATCGGCCGGAAAGCCTGGCTTACCGAATTGTAGATGAAAGCGGGAAGGTATTGGTATACTCGGGAGACACGGATGTCAGCGATCGTCTGGCGAAGCTTTCCTCCGGCGCCGATCTAATGATCTGTGAATCGGCCTTTCCCGATGCACAAAAAGTAGAAGGCCATCTCACCCCATCCCTTGCCGGAAAAATCGCGCAAGCTGCAAGGGTCAAACGGCTGGTGCTCACCCATTTTTATCCGGCCTGCGATAATGTCGATATTGAAAAACAATGTCGCAGCACTTATAATGGGGAGATTGTACTGGCAAAAGATTTGATGCGTCTGAATCTATAGAGTATATAATGCGATACTATCCGGTAAATCTTGATATACAAAACCGAAATTGCCTGGTTGTGGGCGGTGGACGGGTTGGAGTTCGTAAAGTCGGCACGCTTGTCCAATGTGGTGCATCAGTAACCGTTGTCAGCCCCGAAGTTTTGCCGAAGATTATTCAAATGGCCAAGGAAGGCGACATTCTTTTAAAAACGCGACCGTACAGGTCTTCTGACCTGGTGGGCATGTTTTTGGTTATCGGAGCCACCGATGACGAGGCGCTGAACCGGCGAATCCATGCCGATGCGGAAGCCGGAAATCTGTTATGTAATATTGCCGACCGACCGAAAATCTGCAATTTCATTCTTCCTTCAATTATCCAACGCGGTGATTTTGTCATGGCCATCTCCACGGCTGGTAAAAGCCCCGCCTTTGCCAAGCATGTCAGAAAAAACCTCGAAACCCGGTTTGGCCCCGAATATGGCCATTTGCTGGATCTCATGGGTGCCATCCGGGCCGGACTTCTGGCGGAGGCTCATGAACCGGAGGTGCACAAACCCTTGTTTGAGAAACTCATTTCCGAAGATATGCTCACATTGGTCAGGGAAAATGACATTGAGCAGATTGATCGTTTGCTGGAGCGAGTCTTAGGCCCCAACTACCGATACGATGAGTTGATGTCATCCAACCGACAGTCCGGGAAATAATATGGAACCTGTTTTCATCCTCGTGACCATGATCTACCTGTCCAGCTGTGCTTTTTATTTCGGGTATCTTTTTTTTCAGAAAAATAGCCTTCAGCGGATAGCCATCGGATTGATGATCGTTGGGTTTGTTCTTCATTCGACTTTACTTGTAATAAACGGCATCCGTGCCGGTCATTTTCCCATCAACAACCTGCACGAGACCCTGTGTTTCACCGGTTGGGCTATTGCCGCCGTTTTCCTCGTTCTTTCTTACATTTATAGATTGAAAATATTAGGCATTTACGCAGCACCTTTGATTACGTTGACATTGATTATCGCCTATCAATTGCCAAAAGTATCTCCTCAGGACCCCACATTGTTTAAAAACTTTTGGCTGGTTGCGCACATCGTCACCCTTTTTCTTGGTAATGCGGCCTTCTCGCTGGCATGTGGCCTCGGCCTTTTGTACCTACTCCAGGAAAATGCCATAAAAAAGAAAAACATGGGCTTTTTTTTCAAACGGCTCCCCTCATTGGAGTTGTTGGACACCACCGGCTACGCCTGTATCGTGGCAGGGTTTTCGTTGATTACCATTGGTTTGATAACCGGAATTATATACGCCAAAGCGATTTGGGGACGATTTTGGAGTTGGGACCCCAAGGAGATTTGGTCGGTTATTACCTGGCTGTTTTATGCAGTATTGCTCCATGAAAGGCTGACCGTAGGGTTGCGGGGAAAAAGGGCGGCCATCATGGCTGTTGTCGGTTTTGGCGTACTTCTATTCACATTTTTAGGTGTAAATTTCTTACTGCAGGGCCACCATGGGACGTTTACGGCCATGTAGGTAATAATCATACTATGCGCGATATAATACTCCTTGGAATGAATCACAAAACTGCTTCCGTTGACATACGGGAGTGTATAGCCTTTACGGCGGATGAAACCGATCAAGCACTGGTGATTCTTCGGGACCATCCTTCCGTTGGGGAATCTGTTCTTTTCTCCACTTGCAACCGAATTGAACTGCTCATGGCCGTCGATAGCCAAGAGGTAGGAATTGCTGCGGCCAAACATTTCTTTTCCCAATTCAAAAAGGTACCCCTTTCTCAATTTGAAAACTCGCTTTATCAATACTCCGGTGATGAGGCCGTGCGACATACTTTTCAGGTTGCTTCCAGCCTGGATTCCATGGTTGTGGGAGAGCCCCAGATTCTCGGACAGATGAAGGAGGCCTACCGCAAAGCGACCATGGAGAAAACCTCCGGTGTTATCTTGAACAAACTTCTCCATCGTACCTTTTTCGTGGCAAAGAAAGTGCGAACCGAAACCGGTATCGGTGACCATGCGGTAAGCATCAGCTATGCCGCCATCGAGCTGGGCAAGAAGATATTCGGCGATTTGGAAGGGAAGAAAATCCTTCTCATCGGTGCAGGAGAGATGGCTGAATTGGCCGTTGAGCATCTGCTCCGCAACCGGGCTGGATTGATTACCGTAGCCAATCGAACCTTTGCACGCGGCCTTGAGCTGGCGGAACGTTTTTCCGGAAAGGCCATTCGATTTGAAGAGATTATAGATGCCGTAAAGGAGGTGGACATCGTTATCAGTTCCACCGGTTCAACCGAATATGTGCTTAAGAAAAACCAGATCAAAGAAGCCATGAAAGCCCGCCGCAACCGGAGGCTTTTTTTCATCGATATCGCTGTTCCCAGAGACATTGATCCGGCCATCAACCGGATCAATAACGCCTATGTCTACGATATTGACGACTTGAAAGGTATTGTGGATGAAAATATGGAGGACCGCAACCGGGAGGCTGTCAAGGCCCAGCGAATTATCGATGAAGCGGTTATCGGTTATCGTAGATGGTACGATACCCTTGAAGTTGTGCCCACTATTGTCTCTTTGCGTGGAAAAGTGGAAGCCATCGCCAGGCAGGAATTGAATAGAACACTATCAGCCCTCGACCATCTTTCTGAAAATGACAAGAAGGCCATTCAACGAATGACCGGTGCTCTGGTGAACAAAATTCTCCACGAACCAACGGCATTTTTGAAAAATAATGGTTGTTACGGAAATAAATCCGAATACCTGGATCTGACGCGTAGACTTTTCAAGTTAGACTAAGGATTGTGAATTTTATTAAATACCCAGTCCTCAAGGATCGATATTAAACAAGAGACGGAGGTCGTGAATTGAAAAAAATTGCTTTTTTATTCCCGGGTCAGGGTTCACAAACAGTGGGAATGGGCCAGGAACTATACCAGGAATATGATTTTGTCAGGGAAATCTTCGATGCTGCCGACGATATCGCCGGTGCTCATATTTCACGACTTTGCTTTAAAGGTCCCATGGAGACCTTAACGGAAACCGTCAACCTGCAACCGGCTGTAATAGCGGTAAACCTGGCCTGTCTGGCCGCAATTAATCACGCGGGTGTTTCCTGCACCTTTTCCGCTGGTCACAGCTTGGGTGAATACAGTGCGTTGACTTCGGCCAAAGTGCTCTCCATGGCGGACACGCTTCGTCTGGTTTTCAAACGGGGAGAACTGATGCACCGGGAATCGATGAAACACAAAGGTGCTATGAGCGCCATTGTGGGCCTGAACATTGCGGGGGTGGCGGCCTTGGTGGACGAAGGTCGGAAAAAGGGGATTGTGTCCGTTGCCAATCATAATTCAGAACAGCAGATTGTCATAACCGGATCTACGGACACGGTGGCGGCCGTCTCGGAAACAGTTAAAACAAAGGGTGCTAGAGCCATCCCGCTAAAAGTAAGCGGTGCCTGGCACAGTGACCTGATTAAGGGTGCCGAAAAGGAGTTCGAGTCTTTTTTAAGAGCATTTCCGTTTGGGGCGCCTGAAAACAAGGTGATTCATAATGTTACGGCAGACCATTGCGAAGATTGTGAAGAGATTCGTCACCTCATGGCGCTGCAATTGTGCAGCCCGGTAAAATGGTTTGATACCGTTCGTAGGTTGATGGCCGAGCAGGTGAATGTTTTTGTGGAAGTGGGATCAGGCAAGGTGCTGGCAGGCCTGCTGAAAAAGATCCTTCCCAAAGATTATGATCATGTTGTTTTTAACGTTAACAACATGAAAACACTGGAAACCTTTGTTTCCAAAAGTTAATAATTATTACTTTACATCTTTAATGCCTTGTGTTACCTTCCGCTTTTCGTTATAATTGACAAAAAATATATTTCAGGATCGAATGATGGATAAAAAAGAAATAGAATTTTTTAAAGAGCTTCTTCATAGACGGCTGGAAGAACTTTTGAACCATGCCGGTGACACCGTTTCAGGGATGACGGAACAAAAAGAAAATTTCCCTGATCCTACGGATCGAGCGACGCTTGAATCGGATCGGAACTTCATGCTGCGAATCCGAGACCGTGAGTACAAACTGATAAAAAAAGTCAAAAAAGCGTTGGACCGCATGGAAAACGATACTTTCGGTATTTGTGAAAAATGCGGTGAAGACATTTCCGTTGAGCGTCTCAAGGCAAGGCCGGTAACCACACAGTGCATCGACTGCAAGACCAAAGAGGAGGCTTTTGAAAAAGCCCTTGGTATCTGACCCGGGTACCGGTATAGACTTACATCTCCACTCGACGGCCTCCGACGGCAGCCTGACCCCGGCCGAGATTCTGGCAGAGGCGATCCGGATCGGCCTGAAGGCCGTTGCGATAACCGACCACGACACCCTAACCGGTTCTATTGCCGCCATTTCCGGTGGCGTCCCATCAGGATTACAGTTTTTATCCGGAATTGAAATCAGTGCCCAAGCACCCGATGGGTTTCGGGTGAAAGGCAGTGTGCATATCTTAGGGTATGGAATCGATTACAACAATTCGAAACTGAATCTTCTTATTCAGGTTCTGAAGCGTTCCAGAGACAACCGAACCCCGAAAATTATCAAAAAACTCAGTGAATTGGGAATCAACCTGAATGGATCAGAGTTGGCCGAAATCGTCGGAGACGGTATCGCCGGCCGACCCCATATCGCACTGTTAATGATGAAAAAGGGGTTCGTTGCTTCCGTCGACGAGGCTTTTGATCGGTTTTTGGGGAAAAGCAAACCTGCCTATGTCGAAAAATACCGCATTCCTGTGGTTGAGGCCATTGAAGCGATTGAAGATGCAGGTGGCGTCGCCGTGCTGGCCCATCCGTTTCTTTACGGCCTGAACGATCCGGAACTATTCGAACAGTTTCTTTTGACTTTGATATCCATGGGTTTAAAGGGAATCGAGGCCATCTATCCGGACCACAGCCTTAAGACCACAGCCGGGTATTGTGACCTGGCCTACCGGCACAATCTGTTAATCACAGGCGGTACGGACTTTCATGGTGATGTTACACCGCACATCCGGATGGGGGTTGGGGACGGAGGTTTTTATGTGCCCTATAAGCACTATGAAGCCTTGATGAAGGTCATGGATTGATAACAATGGATGGGTCGACACCCGATAGGTATTCTTCAAAAGCCCTGGAACAGGCCCTTGGTTACCATTTCAAGGATACCGAGCAGTTAACGGCAGCTCTTCGTCATAGTTCCTACGTCAATGAATTGCCTGGTGCCGTGTTGGACAACAATGAACGGCTGGAGTTTTTAGGGGATGCCGTACTGAATCTGACCATCAGCCACCTTTTAATGGAGCGATATCCGGATCTGGCAGAAGGTGACCTGTCCAGGAATCGGGCGCATCTGGTCAATGAAAACAAACTCGCTACGATTGCAAGAGAAATCGGCATCGGCCCCTTCCTTCTGTTGGGCAAAGGAGAGGCACTGACCGACGGCAGGGAGAAAAACTCCATACTGGCCGATACAACTGAAGCGGTTATTGCGGCCATTTATCTCGACGGCGGATTTGATGCCGCTTTTGCGTTTGTCGAAAAGCATTTTAATGAGCGGCTGTGTTGTGTAACGCGAGCCCGCTTTGAAACCGATTACAAAAGCAAACTGCAAGAGCGTGTTCAGTCTGCTTACCATGAAGTACCCCTATACCGGGTTGTTGATGAGATTGGTCCGGATCATGACAAAACCTTCCGGGTGCGAGTGACCATTGCGAAAATTATCGCGGAAGGAGAAGGAAAGAGCAAGAAATTGGCGCAGCAGGCGGCTGCCAAGGCTGTACTTGAACTGCTGGATTCGACGGAATAAAGATAATAGCTTTGAAAATCATTCAACGCTGTATATTCAGCACCAATCTATGGAAAACGCGGAAACCCTGTCCCGACCTCTAATTATCCCTCTATTTATTCCCCACATGGGATGCCCCCATCGTTGCATTTTTTGTAACCAGAAAGCAATATCCGGACAACCTTCGGGCATCTTGTCTACTGAACGGATCCATCGAGAGGTGAATCGATATTTAGGATTCGGGAGAAGGCCATCATCTACCACCCAGATCTCTTTTTTTGGCGGTAACTTTTTGGGACTTCCCATTTCAACCATTTTATTTTTGCTGAAATCCGTCCGACCCTTCGTAATAAAAGGGGATGTGGATAGCATCCGTTTTTCGACGAGGCCGGATACGATTGATCACCAAAAGTTGGACCTTTTATCGGCCTATCCGGTTTCGACAGTGGAATTGGGGGTCCAGTCCATGAACGACGGAGTTCTCAAAGCGGCCCGAAGAGGACACCTGGCAAAGGATACGATCCGAGCGACTAAATTGCTGAAATCAAGGGGCTACGAGGTAGGATTGCAGATGATGGTGGGGTTGCCCTCAGACGATGACGAGGGGGCCATGGAAACAGCCTCCCGGATCGAATTGCTGAAACCCGATTTTGTCAGGATTTATCCAACGGTGGTTCTGAAAGGCAGCAAACTAGCCGATCAATTCAATGCCGGCAGATACAATCCCATGCCCATGGCAACTTGTATAACACTGGTTAAGCGTCTCTTCCTCTATTTCAAAACGCATCATATTCCGGTTATTCGCATGGGCCTGCAGGTTTCGGAGGAGTTGATTCCATCGGGTGAACTTATTGCAGGCCCCTACCATCCGGCCTTCGGCCATCTGGTCCATAGTGAAATTGTTTTCGATGCCATGAAGACGGTTTTCAAAAAAATGGATCATCAACCCCGCTTGCTTACCATTACTTCGCATCCAAACCTTGTTTCACGCGTTCAAGGCCAAAAAAAACAAAATATTGATAAATTGAAACGCACTTTCGGTTTACATACCGTCAACCTGGTTCAGGATGCCGATTTGCCCATATTTGGGTTAAAAGTGAATGACCGCTGGGTGATTTTACCATAATAAAACCCCGGTACATACCCGAACAAAAATGGTCCAAGGTATAAAAATTTGGAAAATTTAAAGGCGGAAAAAGCCGGAATGCGTCCAGCTGATTATTGCCGAGAGCTGCTGCTGCATCGTTATAACCCATTGCATTGCGCTGGAACCCATTATTATATTTTTCTCACTTTTTTGTTGCATTATCTTAACTGATCGTTGTATTAAACAAACATACAACAAATAAATAGCGTGTTTGAGCAACAGATATGACTAAAAAATTCGATAAATTCTTTAATCGTGCTTCCAGCGCCCTGAATATTTCAAGCCTTTCCGACCTGGCTAACACCCTAAATGTCAATCGTTCCTCCATCACCCAGGCCCGTAAAAAAGACTCTGTGCCTGCCAACTGGCTGCTTGAACTGTTCCGCAGCCATGGGTTGAATCCCGATTGGCTGGAAGGTGGCGATGGCCCTCAATGGTTGAAATATGGCGAAACTTTCGAAAGCGATCTTTTCCAAGTTCCGAAGGTTCAAGCACGGTTGTGCGCGGGGGCGGGATCTTTTGAAGTCGGGGATCAGCTTGAAGAGAGCCATTCATTCCAAAAGAAGTGGCTGCAGAGCAAAGGGGTCAAAGAACGAATGGTACTGATGGATGTATTCGGCAACAGTATGTATCCGGAGATTAAAGACGGGGATACGGTTCTGATCGACCAGTCCCAAACCGATATATATGCCGGTACGGTTTACGCTGTGGGGGTCGAAGACACCATTATGGTAAAACGGATCGAAAAGCATCCGCGTAAACTTGTCTTGTTGAGCGACAACAAGAATTATGTGCCGATTTTCTTATCCAATGATGAGATGGACCGTGTCCGCATTATTGGAAAGGTACTATGGATTTGCAGAGAATTGAGGTAAAAAACAATGAATACAACAGAGCAAATCATATATGGTTATAATCCACCGAGAGTGAGCCCTATACCAATTAGCACCGGAAAGGATAAGCAAGCCTTTTGTTCGCTATTTGAAAACATCATCATCGGTTTTCGTTTTCGGCTGTACAACATTTTTTCACTCCGATCCTGGAAAGATGACTATCTTAAATGTTGTATAAAGGCGGCTTGGGACTGCTTTGTGATGGCAGGGGGCGTTTTGTTCGCAGTACTGATGACCTTGCTGCTGGGAATGTAAACCCCAAGGTTTGAGAATTGGTGCACCGTCCGAAATTACCGTTTTGCGACTTGTTCGGAAACATTGGTTCTGACACAATTACAAAAGCGCCATAACTTTAATCGGTAATGAGTTTGTCGCCCTTTAAGATGATTTCTATGAGCTGGTCATAACCGTTGCTTATGGCGAGTTGAACAAAGACTACCTCGGATCATTGATCACTTCCTGATAGCGAAAGCAGGAAACCAGGTGATCGTTGATCATGCCTACCGCCTGCATGTGGGCGTACATGATCGTTGAGCCAACAAAGGAGAAGCCGCGCTGTTTAAGATCCTTGGAAAATGAATCCGAAATTGGTGAGTTAGCGGGGACTTCTTCAAGGTCCTTGAATGCGTTGACCTGCTGCCGTCCGCCCACAAAACGCCATGAGTAGGCATCGAAGCTGCCAAATTCCTCTTGTATTTTCAAAAAAGCCCGGGCATTTTTCACGGCTGAATTGATTTTAAGCCGGTTGCGTATGATCCTTTTGTCCTGAAGCAATTTTTCAATTTTCTTATCGCTGTATCGGGCGACTTTTTTAGGATCGAAATCGGAAAAGGCTTTGCGATAACCTTGCCGACGTTTTAGTATCGTCAGCCAGGATAACCCCGCCTGCGCACCTTCAAGGATTAAAAATTCAAAGAGCTTTCGGTCGTCATGGACGGGCACCCCCCACTCGTTGTCGTGGTAGGCAAGATAGTCGGGATCGTCGGTTACCCATCCGCATCGAATGGCTTTCGGCATCAGCGATCGCCTTTCAGTGCCGCTTCCGCCTCTTCCCTGGTTTCATAGATATGTGGCGCCAGCTTGCGTTCCTTGAGTGCGGCTCCGATTTTCATTCGCAAGAAAGTACTGGTCGTATAGCGGGTGACTCCGGAATAAAAGCGGTTCACCAACCCTTTTACCATGTCGGTGTAGGGTCCGATCAGTTCGGGCACAATGCTGAAATTATCATAGTTGACCACGGCGTAAACGCGATGGCCCAGGGGGTTAAGGATTTTTCCGACAGAGGTTCTTACCTCTTCGATTTCCTCCTTGGTTCTAATGGAATACCCCTCGAAGTTAACGAAAAATTTATTCTCACGGCGATCGTAAACAAGGCGATTATTCAAAGATACTGAGAACAGGTCCACTTTTAGCCCCATGGGCTCGGGATTGAAAAGACGTTGGTCCATCAGGGATGGGGTTCCGTTGATGATCGGTGTGAACTCCATTTGTCCGATAATATCCTTTTCGATATCGATTCCCGGCGCAATCTCAACAAGCGCCAGACCCTCCGGTGTCAGCTTGAAAACACATCGTTCGGTCACGTAAAGTACCGGCTGCCCTTTGGAAACAGCATATTCGCCTGAGAAAGTGACATGCTCCACCTGGCTGACAAACTTCTTTACCCTGCCTTCCCGGTCAATGCTCAATTTTTTATTGTTTATGGAAATTTTCAGCCCGCCTGCGGTGAAGGTACCTACAAATACCACTTTTTTGGCATTCTGGCTGATATTGATGAAACCACCAGCACCAGCCAGTTTGGGACCAAATTTGCTCACATTGAGGTTGCCGCTTTCATCCGCTTGGGCCAGGCCGAGGAAAGCCAGATCCAACCCCCCACCATCATAAAAATCGAATTGGGACGGTTGGTCTATCAGGGCTTCGGCGTTGACGGCCGCACCAAAATCCAGGCCGCCGGCAGGCAACCCGCCGATGACACCGGGTTCTGCGGTAAGGGTCAAGTATTCGATGATTTTTTCTTCATTGGCCACATTGGAAATCCCTTCGGGCATTCCAATCCCCAGGTTCACAACACTGTTGGGTACCAGTTCGAAGGCAGCCCGCCTGGCGATGATCTTTCTGTCTCCCATCTCCATGGAAGGAAGAGACTGAACAGGTACTTTGATTTCACTGCTAAAGGAGGGATTGTACTTGGTGGCGAAGGTCTGCCAGTGGTATTGGGCTTCGGAAACCACAACGCAATCCACCATGATTCCTGGAATCTTTACATCTCTCGCCTTTAGAGTTCCCCGATCAGCTATTCGCTCCACTTGAACAATAACAAAACCGCCGGAGTTGCGGGCCGCCGTGGCAATAGCCAGGGTTTCCAGGGTCAGCGCCTCCTTTTCCATGGTGATGTTGCCATCCGTATCGGCCGTTGTTCCCCGTAAAATGGCCACATGAATGGGGAAAGTCTTATAAGCAAGGTAATCGGAGCCATCGAATTGAACCCGTTCCACCAGGTCATCTGTTGTGATATCATTCAATTTTCCTCCGCCGTTGAGCGGGTCGACAAAGGTACCCAAGCCGACTGTTGTAATGGTGCGTGGTTTTTTTGCGGCAATGTCCCGATACATGTGGGAAATCACGCCCTGAGGAAAGTTGTACGCCTCGATCCGGTTTTCGAAAACCAGCTTTTGCAATTTGGGAACCAGGCCCCAGTGACCTCCAACCACCCTTTTGACCAGACCTGAATGTCCCATGTGGTTGAGTCCGCGATCCTTTCCATCTCCCTGGCCGGCTGCATACATCAAGTTAAGGTCACGAGGATGACCGTTTTCGAGAAAGTGTGATTCCAGCTCAATTGCAACTTGTTCGGGAAAACCAATGCCGACAAAACCTCCCGTGGCCACGGTATCTCCGTCCCTAATGAGCCTGATGGCCTCTTGGGCGGAAACGACCTTGCCTTTCCTGGCCCGATTTGGAGGCAATGTGGAGAGCATGGGGTGGGAGGATGATAGCGATTTGGATTTTTTTTCCATAATTACACACTCCTGAATTCCAACAATAGTGTTGTGTTTACCTTCCAAAAAAGCGGTTCATGTGTATCTCTTCCAAGACTATGGGTTCTTTTTCACAACTATAGCGTATGAAGCCTACAAATAAAAATAAAAATACGGATATCCACTGCAGCAATCAGTGAATACCCGCTTTCAAATTATATAACAATCGATGATCTTACTTTAACCTGTTAATCTCGCTGACACAGTTCTACCAACACTCCTGCTGTCGCTTTGGGGTGCAAAAAGGCGATTTTTGCCCCACCTGCACCGATACGGGGTTGCTGATCGATCAGTTTGACACCTTTTTCCTTCAATTCGGCAAGGGCTTCATCGATGTTCTCGACCCGAAACGCCACATGCTGAATGCCTTGTCCTCGTTTTTCGATATATTTAGCAACGGGTCCGTCCGGTGCAGTGGATTCCAGCAATTCCACTTCGCTCTCACCTACTGGAAAAAAGGCCGTGGTGACCTTCTGCTCAGTAACGGTTTCAGAGCCTTCAAATTCCAATCCCATAATGTCGGACCAAAAATTTTTCCCGTCTTCAATACTGTTTACCGCGATGCCCAAATGATCAATTTTTAAAACTTTCAACAACTACGCCTCCTTTTTGTTTTAATTATAAGTAACGGTTTTGAAAAAATCAGGTAGCATTCCCTTTTTTAGAAAACAAGCAAAAAGAAATTCGAAGACACTCCGGTATTGCTATCGCATTTGCTACTTACATTATTGTAACCAACAACAACGAACTGTTTTTTCATGAATTTTTAGTGATAGTAATCCTGCGCGACAGTCTATCTTCAAGCAATAATGAATAGTTTTTTGGGGGTTAATCCTTGATTGCAAAGAAAAATAAAGAAAAACTACAAATAAGTAATAAATATATACACAGCAACGAAAAATGTAACAATTATGTCTATACGCATACAAAAGTGTATGGTGATATGGAATAAGAAACTTTTCCAATATAGAAATATCCAGTAATAACGCATCGTTACGTTATTGTAATAATATTATGGCATGGCTGTTGCTCATGCCATAATCAGAAAGCAAAAAATACCAACAATTGCAAAATCATCTAAATGAAACAGGAGAAGTTAAACATGAAGAAAATTGAAACCATTATCAAACCTTTTAAATTGGATGATGTAAAAGACGCCCTGAACCGTATCGGTGTATCCGGCATGACCATCAGTGAAGTAAAAGGGTTTGGGCGCCAAAGAGGTCACAAGGAGATTTATCGGGGTGCGGAATACCAGACCGATTTCATTCCGAAAGTGAAAATAGACCTGATCGTTGATTCCGATTTGGCAGACAAGGTCGTGACGACCATTACCGAGACTGCCAGGACGGGAAGTGTGGGCGACGGAAAGATCTTTGTAATGCCCGTTGAAGGTGCCTACCGCATCCGCACCGGAGAATCGGGGAAAGATGCCATATAAAACCATTACCCTTTATTCATTTCAATATTAATTGACAAGGAGAGAAAAATGAAGCTGAAAGTGTTTACCCTTTTGATATTGGTTGCTCTATTGAGTGTTCCCGTTGCTATGGCAACAGACGCCGAACCGTCAACGGTAATGACGAATAAAACTGCAATTGAATTGGTTCAGACCCATGCTAACTATGTGTGGACCCTGGTTGCCGCCTGTCTCGTTTTTTTTATGCAGGCCGGTTTCGCGCTCGTGGAGGCAGGATTTACCCGAGCCAAGAATTCCATCAATATTATGATGAAAAATCTTATGGATTTTTCTATCGGATCCATTGCCTTCTGGGCCATCGGGTTTGGCATTATGTTTGGGGCCACGACGACCGGTTGGTTTGGCACTTCCGGATTTTTTCTCAGCGATTTTACTCCAGATGGAGATCCATGGATACTGGCTTTCTGGATGTTCCAGGTTGTGTTTGCCGCTACTGCCGCAACCATTGTTTCCGGTGCCATGGCGGAACGGACCAAATTCACCGGTTATCTTATTTACAGTATTTTTATCTCCGGCGTAATTTACCCAATCTTCGGTTCCTGGGCCTGGGGCAGCCTGTTTAACGGCAGCGGTTGGCTGGAAGGATTTGGTTTCATCGACTTTGCCGGTTCCACGGTTGTTCACTCAGTTGGTGGCTGGGCTGCATTGGCTGGTGCCGTTGTTCTTGGTCCCAGGCTGGGCAAATACACAAAAGATGGTAAAGTAAAACCCATCATGGGGCACAACATGCCATTGGCCGCGCTGGGTGTGTTTATTCTTTGGTTAGGTTGGTTCGGATTCAACCCCGGTTCTACAACCACGGCCGACACCAGTATTGCTATGATTTTCGTCAACACCAACCTGGCCGCTGCAGCAGGCGCCATTCTGGCCATGATCGTTTCCTGGATGAAATTCGGCAAACCCGAGGTGGGAATGAGCCTCAACGGTGCCTTGGCCGGCTTGGTGGCCATCACGGCAGGATGCGCCAACGTAACACCTTCAAGCGCCATTATCATCGGTGCCATTGCCGGTACTATCGTGGTCTTTTCCGTCTTGTTTTTCGATAAAATCAAAGTTGATGACCCGGTCGGCGCCATCTCCGTTCACGGTGTAAACGGTGCATGGGGCACACTGGCGGCCGGAATTTTCAACATCGGCGGTACCTCTGCAAGCATCATCGGCGTTCAGCTTTTGGGGATAGCCGCATGTTTTCTCTGGACCTTCCCGGCTGCTTTCTTGATGTTCAAACTCATTAACAAAACGATTGGTCTTAGGGTTTCCCCGGAAGAGGAACTTGAAGGTCTGGACCTTTCCGAGCACGGTGGTATCGCTTATCCGGACTTCGGCCCATCCACCCATGGTGGTGTATCAACGTTTCCGAGTACTCCGGATGCAGGCACACCCGACTTTGCCTCTGCCCCTAAACCGGTTACTCCACTGTAATCGACTATATATGAGAATTGTATTGCTAATGACCTATTAGCCCCATCTATTCCTCCCTCCCTAATGAATGTACCTTGTTGCGGTTTTTCCCACCGCTTCAAGGTGCATTCCTGCTTTTCTGAATTATTGGACTATAGTTTGGTGTTATTCAGCAACATTTTCAAAAATGTAATATATTTAGAAAGAATATTACATTTTTGAAATGCTGGTAATTGTTTTGCAAAATCATAGATATGCTGTAAGTATCTATTTAAATAAAAAATATATTAAAATTTAGTGGATGGCACGACGGTTGCTGTACTTAAGCCGTCAGACCTATGGAAAGGAAACGTAAGTGGCAGACATGACTTCACACAGCATTTATGCCGATGCCTCGCTGGTACTTAAAAACGGGCGAGCGAAACTCATCGAGGACCTCTTAGCGGGAAACGCCCCTCATTTTCTCGAAGACAACGCTCATCTTGTCGATGACTATTTCCGTCAGAGTTACGAAAAAAGCGTTGTTGGGCCGAAGATGGATATCGCGAAAAATCCATATGCAGTGGTCGCATTAGGTGGATATGGACGGTCGGAGCAATGCGTTTTTTCCGACGTGGATCTGTTGTTTCTGTTTGAAAAGCGAGTCCCTCTTATGGCCGAGGATTTGGTCCGTGAAATCGTTTACCCCCTATGGGACATGGGGTTGGATGTGGGGCATGCGACGCGTTCCATTAAAGAATGTGTCACCCTGGCACGCAAGGATTTTGAAGTGCTGACCTCGATCCTTGACGCTAGGTTTATCTGCGGTATGTCACCCCTTTTTATGAAATTGATGGACATGATTCGTACAAAGTTCATAAACCTCAAACCAGACAAGATTATCTCCTGGCTGGTGGATACCAACAAGGAGCGGCATCGGAGGCTTGGCGACTCTTCCTATCTGCTGGAACCGAATTTCAAAGAGGGGCAGGGGGGGCTTAGAGATTACCACACCATGCTGTGGATCGCCAAAATCAAATCAGGTATCAAGCAGCGTCGGGATTTGGAATATTACGGCTATTTTTCATATGATGATTACCAGCGCTTATCCGAAGCACTCGCTTTTATTTGGGATGTCAGAAACCGATTTCACTTGTTGATGGGTCGCAAAAGCGATCAAATTCATTTGGCTCAACAACGCAAACTGGCGGATGTCATGGGGATTGCCGCAGACAACGGCCACCTGCCCGTGGAGCATTTTTTGGGCGAACTTCACGGCCACATGGAGTATGTCAAACAGCAGCATGAAATGTTCCTTTACGAGATGGAGCAGAAAAAGAAGCTCAATAGAAAAAACAAGAGGCTCAAGACAACGCAGGTGGAGGGGCTAAAATTCAACCGTGGAATGCTGAATTTTTCATCACCCGAGCGAATCCTCAAAAAACCACGGCTGCTTATGGATATTTTCGCGGAATCAGCGTCACAGAAAGCGCCGCTGAGCAGTGAAGCCAGACGATTGGTCAAAGAGTTCAGTTATCTGGTGGATGACCGATTCATAAGAGATCAGGAGATCGTGAAGCAATTTGAGCGAATCTTAATTCGATCCTCCATGGCATTCGACGTTTTTAACCAAATGCTTAGCACAGGCTTTCTTGAGCGATTTATTCCTGAATTCAAAGCGGTGACCAACCGGATTCAATTTGACCAGTACCATCTTTATCCCGTGGCCCGACATCAGCTTTATACCATTAAAAAACTAAAACAATTTGATTCCGATGCCGGTGCCGAAGAGGACGCTCTATCCCATAGTCTGTACAAGGAGCTAAAAAAAAAGAAGACAATATTGTGGGCCGCGTTACTGCACGATATTGGAAAAGGGGAGCCCACCGGCGGTCACGCCAAGCGTGGTGCAACTATGGCGGAAAAAATTTTGTTGGAAAGATGCGCAAACCCCGCCGATGCCAAAACAGTTGCATTTCTTATCGAGCATCACCTCCTTTTGGTTCAGACCGCAACACGGCGAGACCTCAACGACGAGCAGACAGCCATTGCCATGGCGCGGATCATTAAAAAAATCGAATTATTAAAAATGCTATACCTTCTAACGGTTGCAGATTCCATGGCCACAGGCCCGAAAGCATGGAACGATTGGACTGCGTCATTGCTCAAGGACCTCTTTTTTAAAGTGCTCAACGTCCTGGAAAAGGGCGAACTGGCCACGGGTCGTGCAGTCAAGACCGTTGAGAAAAAGCGAAAGACCATCGTTGAGGGTCTGACAGTGGACATGGATTCCGATGAATTGAATCTGCTGCTAAAATTCATGTCTCCCCGTTATATGCTCTACACGCCTGCAGACATCATCCCGAAACATATCGGGCTTTATTCTGACCTCGGAGACCGTTCTTTTGTGTGGCTGGTCGAAAAGTCAGTGGATTCGCAGACCCGAACCGTAACCATTTGTGGTAAGGACCGCCCTGGTTTGATTTCCAAGATTGCCGGCGTTTTCACCTTGAACAACATCGACATCCTAGATGTTCAGGTGTTTACCTGGCGCAATAACATCGCCCTGGATATTTTCGAAGTTACTCCTCCACCGGACCCTATTTTTGAGGACGAACGATGGGAACGCGCCCACCGCAACTTAGAGGCAGCTCTGGCGGGCCGTTTGGATCTGGGAAGGGAATTGACCCATAAAGAAAACGACGCCACCCCGATCCAGCCCTACACGGCACATCGTCCCACCATGATCAAAGTTGATAATGAAACCTCCAGCTTTTTTACCATCATCGAAATAGTGATTTTTGACTTCACGGGCCTTTTGTTCAAGGTGACGGATGCTCTTTTTAAGTGTGGCCTGGATGTCTGGGTCGCAAAAATCGCCACCAAAGTGGACCAGGTGGTGGATGTTTTTTATGTGAGGGATTTTGACGGCCAGAAGGTGGACGCACCCCATCAGGTCGAGGCTATCAAGGAAGCCATATTGGCTCTTCTCCCGGGTGAAGATACAAGTAACGAATGAGTTGACCTTGATATGAGTACTGGTTTTAATCTGTAACCACTTTATAAGGAGAAAGATGAAAGTAAAACACCTATGGCTAACCCTTTTTTTGGGATTGATTGCGAGCCCGGTTTCGGCGGAAGATACGTTAAATAGCGGTGATACAGCATGGATTATTGTTAGCACAGCCCTTGTGATGATGATGACACCGGCCGGGCTGGCGCTGTTTTACGGTGGCATGTCCCGCTATAAAAATTTACTCAACACGTTGGCGATGACGTTTGTTTCCTATTGCTTGGCCAGTGTTATATGGATGATGTGGGGATATACCCTTGCCTTTGGATCGAGTAAAGGGGGCATCATTGGCGGTTTCGAGCATTTTTTTATGTCCGGTATAGACATCAACAGCCTTTCCGGTACTATTCCTACCTATGTATTCGCCATGTTTCAGATGACCTTTGCAGCGATCACTGTGGCACTGGTACTGGGGTCCATCGTCGACCGGATGAAATTTTCCTCCTGGATCGTTTTTACCGTTTTGTGGGTTACCTTTATATACTGTCCAATTGCCCATTGGGTTTGGGGTGGCGGTTGGATGGGTGAAATGGGCGCCCTCGATTTTGCCGGCGGCAATGTGGTTCATATCAACGCCGGTATAGCAGGACTTGTTCTTGCGTTGGTGCTGGGAAAACGAGTAGGTTACGGAAAAGAGGCAATGTTTCCTTCCAGTATTGCTCTCACCGTTTTGGGAGCGGCATTGTTGTGGTTCGGTTGGTTCGGATTCAATGCGGGGAGTGAATTGGCTGCCGACGGCGTAGCGGCATCGGCATTTATGGTTACCAATACCTCTGCTGCAACGGCGGCATTATCCTGGATGTTCATTGAGTGGATTGCAACAGGCAAACCCACTGTTTTGGGTATTGCATCCGGCGTGGTTGCAGGATTGGTGGCAATTACACCGGCTGCCGGGTTTGTCAATCTTCCGGCATCATTGATTATAGGTCTGGTTTCCGGCGCCCTGGGTTTCTTTTTCGTCGTTGTTGTGAAACATAAAGCAGGGTACGACGATTCTTTGGATGCTTTCGGTGTTCATGGCATATGTGGTATCTGGGGGGCTTTGGCCACAGGGCTTTTTGCCAATCCCAGCATCACTGAAGGTGCGGCAGGATTTTTTTACGGCAATCCTGGTCAGTTATGGATACAGTTTGTTTCCATTATTGCGACTGCCACTTATACAGCCATTGGAACACTGATTGTAATTTTTGTTACCAAGTTTCTGACTGGCGGCATTCGGGTAGAGCATGACGATGAGATCCAAGGGTTAGACAACGTGTTTCATGGTGAGCGCGGCTTTGAAATTATGTAATCTATTAAACAACCGGAAAAGGCCTTGCCGCCAATCCGGTTATTAACAACAGGAGGTTATAAAAATGAAAAAAATCGAGGCCATTGTCAAACCGTTTAAATTGGACGATGTGAAAGAGGCCCTAAACGAAATCGGCGTCCAGGGCATGACCATTTCCGAGGTCAAAGGATACGGCCGCCAAAAGGGACACAAGGAAATTTACCGGGGCGCTGAATATGTCGTTGACTTTATCCCTAAAGTAAAAATCGAGATTATAGTCGAATCGGATCGTGCAGATCAAGTGGTAGCAACAATTGAAAAAGCAGCTAATACCGGCAAGATCGGCGATGGTAAGATTTTCGTTTTTTCAGTTGAAGAGGTGATTCGAGTCAGGACTGGAGAGAAAGGAAAAGACGCAATTTAATCGTAGGTAAAGAGGCCGAAGGCCTTTAGACTGAAGAGGGAAATGAGGCAAATTTGAAAATAATCAGATATCCGTTCCCCTTCAACCGCAACAACTAAACACCTAAAATCCATATTAAGTGGAGGGAACTATGACCCCTGAACAAGTTTTGGCAATGGCGAAAGAAAACGATGTAAAGATGGTTGATATTCGTTTCATGGATTTTCCGGGAATATGGCAGCATTTTTCCGTGCCTATCGGTGAACTGAACGAGGGGAGCTTCGAAGATGGTTTTGGCTTCGACGGGTCCAGTATTCGCGGGTGGCAGCCAATCAACGCCAGTGACATGCTGGTAATCCCCGATTCCGATACAGCAAAAATCGATCCCTTTTTCAAGGTGTCGACCATGGTGCTGATCGGTGACATCGCCGATCCCATCACTCGTGAAGCATACTCCCGGGATCCCAGAAACATCGCGAAAAAAGCGGAAGCCTACCTCAAGAGTACCGGTATTGGCGAAACCGTCTTCATCGGTCCCGAAGCGGAATTTTTTATTTTTGACGATATCCGTTACGACAGCCAGCGAAACGGCGCTTTCTATGCCATCGACAGCGTGGAGGGCATCTGGAACACCGGCCGCTGCGAAGAGCCTAACTTGGGGTACAAACCGCGTCACAAGGAAGGTTATTTTCCCGTACCCCCGACCGACAAATTCCAGGATCTGCGAACCGAGATGACACTTACCTTGGAAGGCCTGGGCATCGATATCGAGTGCCAGCATCACGAGGTGGCCACATCCGGTCAGGGGGAAATCGACATGCGCTTCAAACCCTTGCTGCAGATGGCCGACCAACTCATGTGGTTTAAATACGTTTTGAAAAATGTGGCGTACAAAGCCGGTCACACCGTAACCTTCATGCCCAAACCCCTGTTTGAAGATAACGGTACCGGTATGCACACCCACATCAGCATCTGGACTGGGGACAAGCCCCTGTTCGCCGGAGACAAATACGCCGGGGTATCCCAGGAAGCCCTGTATGCCATCGGTGGTATCTTGAAACATTGCAAGTCCCTGTGCGCATTCACCAATCCGACAACCAACTCGTACAAACGACTGGTTCCCGGTTTCGAGGCTCCCGTGAACCTGGCCTACTCCAGCCGCAACCGCAGTGCGGCCATCCGGATCCCCATGTATTCAGCTTCTCCCAAAGCCAAACGAATCGAGTTCCGAACACCGGATCCGTCCTGTAATGGTTACCTGGCTTTCTCGGCCATAATGATGGCCGTCCTTGATGGCATCGAAAACAAAATTGATCCGGGTGATCCGCTTGACAAAAACATCTACGATCTACCGCCTGAGGAACTATCCGAATTGGATTCCGCCCCAGGTTCTCTTGAGGAAGCCCTGGCAGCTTTGGAGGCAGATCATGACTTCCTGCTCAAAGGCGACGTTTTCACCCAGGATGTCATCGACATGTGGGTGGAATACAAAACTGAAAATGAAGTTAATCCGGTGAAACTGCGGCCGCATCCGCACGAGTTCCATCTGTACTACGACATCTAAGCCGACCGATACCTCCTTGCAATAAAACGGTCGGATGGATGAGAGGCAACCCGCCGGAGTTGGTTGCGGGTTGCTTCTTTTTATACACATACAAACCCCCTTACTGCCGCACTTGTCCGGGACTTTGTCTACCCTGTGGTTGATGGATAGCCGCTAATTAATACGATGCTGAGAAGGTGTCAGGGTCTCCTATTCGTAAATATCCTTCACCCAATCGATAAACCATTGGGGCTTTTGATAAAGAACGTATATTAGTACAAATGCGGTGATGGGGATAGGAATGACCGTATCAAAAATTGCCAAAAAAATGATATAGATTAAAATCTGAGTTTTTGTTGACATGTCAAATCTATCCTTAAACTGAAAGACCGGCCTTAACCGAAAGACTGGGCCGATGTCCTGAGTCCGACCTCGACTTCCATTTTAAAACGAAAGCACACAAGCAGCTATCTGCTTGTGTTTCTAATTAAAGAGGCCTCTCGGCTCGGTAATCCATCATTGTCAATAATAAAGGGTTTGATATCAAAAATCGGTGTGCCGTCGATCATGTCCATCCAACACACGTGAATGATATTGTCATTGAGACCCAATACTTTCAAAATCGACAGTCCGATCGGGTTGGGTCTCCGTGGAGAACAGATGCTGAACACACCCAATGGATTATCTCGATGCGGTGGGGTTTGTTTCAAAAGATCGGGTGAGAATGGCGGGCTTTTGTGAAAATGAAAAAGTACTGCGATTTGTTGACCGACGGTGATATCTGAAAGTGCTTCGGTATATTGAGAATCAATTACTAACCTTCCTTCCACATCAGATACGGTCCAGTGTCGGGGTATGCTGTCCGCATCCGTGTGTGCTGTTCCTATGGGTTTTAATGTAACCTTCATCACGCTTTTCTCCAGATGAGTAAACGCCAACGATCCTGAATGCAACTCAGGAGTTTTTCCCTTGATGCAATTTTTCCAATTCCTCCTGATGCATTTTTGAAAGTTGCATGTATCCTTTGACGGGCAACTCTATTGCTGCAAGGTTTTCTTCGGAGAGCTCTTTTTTCACCACTGCCGGTATCCCTGCCACCAACTGGCAAGGACCTACTACCTGGCCTTGTTTGACGACGGAGCCTGCGGCCACCATACTACCGGTTTTCAGGTGGGCGTTGTTCAGCACCACGCTGCCAAGACCTACCAGACATTTATTTTCAATCGTGCAGCCGTGGATCACGGCATTGTGACCGATGGTGACATTTTCTCCAATGGTTGCCGGCGTATCAAGGTCAACATGGATCGTGGCGTTGTCCTGAATATTAGTATTGGCACCGATCCGAATGGCAGCCAGGTCGCCTCGCAATACGGTACCGTACCATACGCTGGCACCTTCGGCGATGGTTACGTCACCGATAATGGTAGCGGTCGGAGCGATAAAAGCATTTGGTGAAATAGTGGGATGGTTGTCTTTAAAAGATAATATCATGGGAACCCTATTCCTTTTTTATTGTTCGATTGCCTCTTGAATTTTCCCTAATAATTCATTCATCGAAAACGGTTTATTGATAAAATTTATGTTTTTATCAAGGATGCCATGATGAGCGATCATATTGGCAGTATATCCTGACATAAAGATGACTTTAATGTCAGATCTGATCTTCTTTATTTTTTCACTTAGAATTTTTCCATTCATTTCCGGCATTACCACATCAGTTAATAGTATATGAATTTCAGGAT
>DAOWNV010000026.1 GCA_030642405.1 Desulfosarcina sp. | reverse complement strand
GATCGAAGCCGAAACTGCTGGTGTGGTGGTCGAGCCCGGCGCGGAATCCCCGGAAAGAAACAGCCGGATACGGGTCCGGGCGGAATCGTTCTTTTTGGAGGTTGCCCCAGATGAAGGAATCCGTACAAATGGCCATGGAGAACGGAGCAAGGCGAGTCCTGATCCCTCTTAAGAATAAACGCAATTTTCTGGAGGTGTCCGGTGAGATAATTGAGACGGTTGATCCGATTTTTTACTCCAACCCACAAACTGCGGCGATGAAGGCGCTGTTTCTGAAGTAGGGCAAACATTGTTAGGACTGGGAGATTAAAAAAATTTTCATCTATAATTCTTTATATTCAATTTTTTTATGGAGGTAACAGCTATGATAAAAGCAGAAGATATCAACAAAAAATATCGGGAAAGGGAGACTAATTTTTCTACGGCATCCGGTATTGAGCTAAAAAATGTATATACACCTGAAGATATAAAACATATCGATAGTAAAGAAGAAATTGGCCTACCAGGTGAATTTCCATTTACTCGCGGGCATCATCCATTAATGTACAGGGGTAAGTTGTGGAATATACGTGAAATTGCAGGGCTTTCTTCACCAAAGGCTTTTAATAAAAGATGTAAATATTTACTAGAACTCGGTCAGGGTGTATTAGATTGGGAAATTGATGGACCAACCATGTACGGAATTGAGCCTGACCAGCCATACGCTGCTGGTCAATTGGGTGTAACCGGTGTTACAGTTCACTCGCGTAAGGATGTTGAAGATCTTTGTAAGGATATGCCTCTTGAGGCTCTAAGTATTTCAAGTGATTGTTTTTACCCGGATATTTGGCAATCATATATTTTAGTAGCTAAAAAGCGGGGTATTGATATAAGCAAACTAAGGGGTGTGGGAGGTGGAATATTTTATTATGGTCCAGCGGTAATACCAAGTAAAATGGATTGGTTGTTACATGATGGCGGCTTTTCCACCTGTGCAAGATGGAGTAATAATTTCATGGAATTTATTCTAAAGAATATGCCCAAATGGAATATTTGGTTTACAAGCTCCTATGATTTCAGGGAAGCCGGCGGGAATGCCATCCATGAATTGGCCTTTACCATGTCTATTCGTGATGAAATAATTCGGGAAATGCAAACAAAAGGTATCAGCGCTGATGCTGTTGCACGGCAGCTTAGTCCTGTATTATCGTGTGACAGAGAGTTCTTTGAAGAGATTGCAAAGTTAAGAGCCGGCAGAAGGATCTGGGCAAAAACACTTAAAAATAAGTTTAATTCAACAGATTCTAGTGCCATGATGATGAGATTTCATATTGATGTTTCAGGCTCAAATTACACTCGTCAGCAACCCTTAATGAATATATCGAGAGGTACTTTAGGAACCCTGGCCGCTGTTCTGGGCGGTAGTATGGGCATACAAAATCCATCTTTTGATGAAGCATGGGCCATTCCCACAGAAGAAGCTGTTAGATTAGCAATAAGAACCCAACAAATCATCCGCTATGAATCAGGTGTAACAAAAGTTGCCGATCCGTTGGCAGGATCTTATTATGTTGAATGGCTAACCAGTAAAATTGAAGAAGAGACTATGGCTATGTATAATCAAATAGAGGAAATGGGCGGCTGGCTCACAGCTCTATCAAGCGGCTGGGTTGAAGCTCAACTTACAAGCTCTCTTTTGGAAGTTCAAAATCAAATTGAAATAGGGAAAAAGGCTGTTGTCGGGGTTAATTGCCATACTATTCCCGAGGAAGAAGACTACAAGCCTGAGATCTATGTTCCTGATACAACAGATGTTGATCAATATCTTAAAGAGTATAAGCAATTTAAAGAGCATAGAGATATTTCTCGACTTAAAAATACATTGGAAAATCTTAGAAATGTTGCAGAGAAAACAGAAGACAGCCTTGTACCGCCTGTATTTGAAGCCCTTGAAGCTAATGCTACTTTCCCTGAAATTATCGGTGTCCTGCGTTTGGTAGATGGAATGGAATATGACTGGGCAGGCGAGAGAGAATATCCATTTTAATTACAAACGGAGCGGATAAATGAAAAAGATAAAAATTGTTACCGGTAAAATAGGATTAGATGATCATTTTAGAGGTATTATCGTAGTAAGCGATATTTTACGTAAAGCAGGAATGGAAGTAGTTTATTTGGGTTCCGGCCAAAGAATCGACGCTGTAATTAATACAATGATTCAAGAAGATGCTGATGCTGTGGGATTGAGTTTCCAATGCGGTGGATATCTTGAAATTATGGGAATGTTCATGAAACGTCTTAAGGAATTAAAAATGGACCATGCTGCTGTAATCATAGGCGGTACTATACATCCCCATGAAATTCCAAAACTAAAGGAGCTTGGCATAAGTGCGGTTTTTCTTCCAGGAGCACCTTCAGATGATATTGCTGTTACTGTTGCCAGGGAGGTGGAGAAAAAAAAGGCTGCTGCATAAACAATCTTGAAGCTCTAAATACTCTAATTTTCGAAAAATAGTTCTTTGAAAATCATATTTCGTACAATCAGTATTGAAAAGCAAAATGAATCGAAAAAATACTCAACCAACCACAATATGTACTGTCTTGGTATGGAAGAAGATTGCTCGAGATCCTTAGTTGATTTCGACCAACGCTTTGCTACGGATGAGGCTTGTCTTGATTATCTTTCCAAGTTACGCTGGGGCGATAGTTTCTCTTGTCCCGTTTGTGGGTGTGCCGAATTCCGGTATATGAAGCGACAGCTCAGATGCTGCCGGGCATGCAGGCATCAGACGTCTGATACTGCCGGTACGATTTTTCATAGAGCGAGAAAACCATTGTCTATTTGGTTTAGAGCAATATGGCATTTACTATTTACCATCTTTTACCGACGGCAAAGGTTTAAGTCCCCAAATGTTGTCGGCATATTCCATTACGGACCGATCACTGGAGAACTTACCCATACGGGCGGTGTTAAGAATTGATTTCTTAGTCCATTCCTTTTGATCCACAAACAATCGATCGACCTCCTCTTGTGCGGATACATAGGCACGGTAGTCGGCCAACAACATATAGTAGTCTCCCCGTAACAGAAGTGATTCGATGATCGGTGAGAAGAGGTATGGGTCTTCCGTAGAGAAATCACCGCGACTTATGCTATCCAGTGCCAGTCGTAGTTCCGCATCGCTGTCGTAATACGTCCGCGGATTGTAACCGTTCTCACGCATGGTCGTGACCTGCTTTGTTGTCAACCCGAAGATGAACATATTTTCCTTACCAACTTCTTCCATTATCTCGATGTTGGCTCCGTCCAACGTTCCGATGGTAAGCGCGCCGTTAAGGGACATTTTCATGTTTCCGGTACCCGATGCTTCCATCCCGGCGGTGGAAATTTGCTCGGACAGATCCGCGGCAGGGATAATCTTTTCCGCTTGGGATACGCAATAGTTGGGAAGAAACACAACCCGTAGTTTTCCTTGAATCTCCGCATCGTTGTTGGTTTTCATCGCCACTTCATTTATGAGCTTGATGATAAGTTTAGCCTGGTGGTAGGCCGGGGCCGCTTTTCCGGCAAAGATGACGGTTCGTGGAACTACCGGGGCGCTGGGATTGGCTAAAATACGGTGATACAAAGTGATGACGTGGAGTACATTGAGCAATTGACGTTTATACTCGTGGATACGTTTGACTTGAACTGAAAACAATGTGTCAGGGTCCACGCTCAGGCCAATTTTCCGCAGGATGTACCGGGCCAACCGCTTTTTGTTGTCTCGCTTGGTTTTTGCCCATTTGCGGCAAAATCCAGGGTCGTCGGCCATAGGTTCCAGCCTTTTCAGCTGATTCAAGTCGGTGATCCAATCGGGACCTATGGTGTCGTTAATCAATTGAGCCAGAGTCGGATTTGCTTGAGCCAGCCACCGGCGAGGCGTGATACCATTGGTGACATTGGTAAGCCGGCCGGGAAAAAGTAAATCGAAATCCTTGAAAAGATCCTCTTTTAGAATGTTACTGTGAAGTTCAGCAACCCCGTTAACCGTGTGGCTCCCCACAATTGCCAGATGGGCCATGCGCACCCGTTTCTGGATATCCTCGGTAATCAAGGATACACGCGAGGCCAGGTCGTTGGTCTTGTCGGAGTTGCCATTTACCCTGTCCATAAAACGGCGATTGATTTCGAAGATGATGTCCATATGGCGAGGCAAAAGCCGACTGACAAGATCAACCGGCCAGGTCTCAAGTGCTTCGGGAAGTACCGTGTGATTAGTGTAGGCAAAGGTTTTTTCGCAAATGGGCCAGGCCATACTCCATTTCAAGCCTTCCTCATCCATGAGCAGGCGCATGAGTTCCGGAATGGCGATGGATGGATGAGTATCGTTGAGTTGGATAGCCACAAAGTCAGACAATTCTGAAAAATTACGGTTTAGCTTTTTAAAGCGCCGAAAAATATCGGATAGTGTGGCGGCAACGAAGAAGTACTGTTGTTTTAAGCGAAGTTCACGGCCCTGCTCTAGCTCGTCGCTGGGATAGAGTACTCCGGAGATGTTTTCACTAAGCACCTTGGCCTCGACCGCGCCGATATAGTCCCCTTGATTGAATTCATCCAGGTTGAACTCACGGCTGGATCGGGCCCGCCATAACCGCATGTTGGTGACAAAATCGTCTCCGTATCCAGGGACAAGGATGTCGCAGGCCATAGCCATGACGACTTCACCGTCCAGCCACCGATAGCACTGACGGCCGGCGGCATCAGCGTAGGTTTCGGTGCGGCCATAAAAGCGTACCGGGATCAGGTACTCTCCGCGGCGAATTTCCCAGGGGGTTTCTTTGCGGGTCCAGTTGTCGGCCCGTTCCTTCTGCCAACCATTTTCGATCGTTTGGTGGAAGATTCCGTAGTCGTAGCGGATACCGTAGCCGTAGCCAGGAAGATCCAGGCAGGCCATGGAATCCATATAGCATGAGGCCAGTCGCCCCAGACCACCATTTCCCAGTCCCGCATCCCATTCCTGGTCTTCCAACTCGTCCAAGTCAAAGCCCATTTCTTCCACCACGCAACGGGCCTCATCTTCCATTTTAAGGCTGATAAGGTAGTTCATTAAAAATCGGCCCGGCAAGAACTCCAGGGAAAGAAAATAGACCCTCTTGGCCAGTGTATCATACTGTGAACGCTGGGTACGAATCCAGCGGTCCATGAGGCGATCACGAACACTGTGGGCCAGGCCCATAAAACAGGCGTGCTGGTTGGGTTTTTCCGGATCTCTGCCCATGGTAAAGCGGATATGACGCATGACGTCATCTTTGAGTACATTGGATGAATGGAAGCCGTCATTGCTCTCGCCCACTTGTTTTATTTTCGCCATTGTTCACTCCTAATCCATTTTCTTCGGTGTGCGCCAACCGGTGATACTCACCAGTCGGTTATTGGGAACGTCTGCCTTGAACAGCTTGACCATCTCCGGAGGAGCGTGGCTTTTGTCCGTATAGGTGAGGGGAGGAAAAATACCCCCGGTATCAAAATCCTTGAAGGTCTCAAAAGCGGCCTTAAGGCTGTCGGGGTTCAGGTCTTTCCCGACACGTTTGAACGCTTCGCCGAACAGATAGGATGCACCGATACCGTGAATATACAAGGAGGTTAGACCGATGTCTTTAACCTCTCGTCCATTTGTTTTGGCGATCTGACGAACAAGTTTCATGCCGGGAGAATCATCATTCCAGCCACCAACAAAATTGACACCGATATAGTTTTCCGCTCCCTTGCCGCATGCCTTTACGATCATATCGTCCGTGGCCCAGTTGAAACCGAATACGGCCTTTGGTTTATAAGAATATTTTTCTGCGGTTTTTAAAAAACTGATAACCGGTGGCAGAACATCACAGGTGATGACATAATCCACCTTGTTTTTCTGCAACGTCAGGACCTGTGAACTGGCGTCAACCGCCCCTGTGGGTAATACCAGTTCGGAAACCAGATCGACTCCATATGCCTTCGCCCTTTCACGTATGGCTTTTAGTCCGATTTTACCATATTCTTTTTTTGCATAAAGGACTCCAATGCGAGGCTTGTCGGCCTTCATGTCACCGAAAATATAATCAACGATGCACTGGTATTGGCACTCATAGGTTGCACCCATTGCAAAGATATAAGGTTGATAAGGATCGAAGAATTCCTGCATCAAGGCATTAGGGATATTGGATATTTTGTATTTATTAATGGTTTTCATATTGGCAATGGTCTGATTTGAGCCTCCGGTAGTTATAAGGCAGAGGACTTTATCGCGGTGAATGAGTTTTTTCAATGCTGCCACGGATTTTGGCGCCTGAAACTCATCATCTTCCCATATGACCTGTACTTTCCGACCATGAACACCACCCTGATCGTTAAGGTATTTCATGTAATCAACCATCCCATGTCCGTCCGGAAGGCCAAGAGCAGCAACAGGACCGGTTTTCACCAGAATCAGTCCTACTTTGATGGTGTCCTCTGTTACTCCCCGTTCGGCAAAAGCCGGTGAGACCAACAGGCAAATCAAGGCAGTAATAGTCAGAACCGTTTTCATCTTTTTAAATTCCATGGAAACCTCCTTTGTTTTGGTTAAAGATTTAATAGTGCCCCTGCAGAAACTACTTTTTTTTAGATTTCCATACAGTTCCTTAATAAGTATATGGCCAGTTCTTAAAACAGGTTTTGATTCTATTCCAAATCCCGGAAAGGCCCTTTGGCTCAAATATGAGAAATAGCATTATGAGCAACCCGAAAGCCGCAATGTTCCACCCGTCGTCATATTTATCTTGAAGGGCTGGAAACAACAAGGTCAAAAACTGAGCAAATGCCTTTATGAACTCAGGAATAATAGTAATAAATACGGCTCCGAAAACGGAGCCAAGAACCGACCCCAAACCACCAATGATGATCATCGCCAAGTACTGCACGGAAAGTAGAAATGTGAAGTGCTCGGGATGGATATATTCCATGACATACGCATAAAGCCCGCCGGCTATGCCGGCGTAAAAAGAACTGATTGCAAAAGCCATAACCTTGTACTGGGTCAAATTTACCCCCATGACCGATGCGGCGATGTCCCGATCACGGATAGCGATGAAGGCTCTTCCAACGCGGGTTCTCATGAGATTGGCAGCGGAAAGGATGGCAAGGGCTGTTAAAACGATCAGAAAATAGTAGATTTTATTGTTGGAATCCAAAGGGTAGCCAAAAATACTAAGTGTAGGAACACTTATACCCCGTACCCCCTTTGTTACATTATCCCAGGTAATGACCACATATTCCACCACAACACCAAACGACATGGTCGCCATCGCGAGATACAGGCCCTTTAACCTTAAACACGGAATGCCCACAAATATACCGGCGCAGGCGGCCAATACGCCGGAAGCGGGAAGGCAGACCCAGAAGGGGACCTGAAACCGATTGGATATGATTGCAGTGGCGTAGGCCCCAATGGCGAAAAAGGCCGCATGTCCCAGGGATATCTGGCCGGTAAATCCGGTTAGTATGTTGAGCCCCAGGGCGGCAATGGTTGCAATACAGGAAAGGTTAATAAGGTATACGATGTAGGGGTCGCCGATAAGGGGCAAAACAGCCAAAACCACTAAAAAAAGCCCGATCCAGGATTTTAGCCAGATGGTCCTGAACAGCTTAATATCCTCATGATAGCTTTCACTGAAAGTTTTACTTCGAATCGCCAACTTAAACCCTTTCAATTTCCTTTTTACCAAAAAGCCCGTAAGGCCTGATCATCAAAACCAGGAAAAGGACCACAAAAGGGGTGACGTCTTTCACCCCTCCTCCGATAATCTGGTCAAGATATCCCCCTGCAAGGTTCTCAATGATTCCTATAGCAAGTCCTCCGACAATCGCGCCTGGGATACTCTCCAAACCACCTAAAACAATAGCCGGAAAAGCGCCGATGGCAACGACGCTCAGTCCGAGGTTAATCACCATGACATTTGCCAAAAATACTCCGGAAGCAGCGGCAGTGATGAAAGAGACGGCCCAGATCAGAGCAAAGACCTGCTTAACACTGATACCCATTAACAACGCAACATCTTGATGATCGGCAGTTCCCCTCATGGCCAGACCCATCCGCGAATACTTGAAGAAAATAAAAAATACAGCGGCAAGCACTAAGGACGAAAGCATGATCCAGATTTCAGTCTGTGACACGACGATCCCACCCATTTTGACTGCTTCCGTTGGAAAAGGGGAAGGAAAAACCAGATTATTATGACCAAAGAGAATCCCTGCCATACTTCTTAAAAAAATACTCAGTCCTATAGTGACCATAACAACGGAAAAAATCGGTTCCCCTAGCATCGGACGAAGAATCAGTCTTTCAGTCACGATTCCCATAAGACCGGCTATGATGCCTGTAAGCAAAACCGCCACCAGGAAAGGTACATGAAAAGTCGTTACCAAAAAGTAACAAATAAATGCCGACAGCATGATTACCTCTCCCTGGGCAAAATTCATAATACCCGTTGCCTTGAGAATGAGAACAAATCCTACTGCGATCAATGCGTAAAGGCAGCCAAGGGCTATTCCGCTGACAACTAACTGGATAAAAAACATAAATTCTGTATTCATTGGAGGACTCCTTACCTGATTGGGCCGCAGCACAACAAGGTTAATACATGGCGTCAATACTTTTTTTAAACTTCTTCTCGATAGTAGAGCGTTTGACTTTCATAGTAGCTGTCACTTCCTGGTCGTCAGGATCAAGTTCCTTATCAAAAATGGTAAATTTCTTTATGGTTTCTACCCTTGCAAAATGCTTGTTGGCATTTTCTACTTCCCCTTGAATGAGTTTATAAACTTCAGGATGAGTGGCCAGGCTTTTGTAATTGGTATAGGGAATTTTATTGTTCTGTGCCCAGTTCTCCACATTTAACAGTTCAATTTGGATCAGACAACTCAGATACTTCCTGCGGTCGCCGATCACAATAGCCTCATTAACAAACCGGCTGAATTTAAGTTTGTTTTCTATTTCCGAGGGAGCAATGTTCTTGCCGCCTGCGGTTATGATGATATCCTTTTTACGGTCCGTCAGTTTGAGATTGCCGTCTTGATCTAACTCGCCCACATCACCTGTATGAACCCAGCCATCACGTATAGTCGCTCTGGTAGCCTCTGGATTGCCGTAGTAACCTTTGAATACGGATCTTCCCCTCTGAATAATTTCCCCATCCTCTTTTATCCTGAATTCAACTCCCGGAATCGGCTTTCCGACCACACCGCCGATCTTGATTTCTCCATTTTTAGGCATAAAGGATATCCCGCTCATTTCAGTCATTCCGTAACATTCGCGGATGGGAAGACCAATGGCATGGAAGAACTTCATGATATCAGATGACAACGGGGCTGCGCCGCTCACTATGATCTTCGCCTCCAGTAATCCCAATTGGTTTCTAAGGGCCCGGAACAAGAACATGTAAGCAATACCGTAAAGGATTTTCCATTGAACGGGAACGGGTTGGAACGCAAGCTTGTATTCAGCAACCCTATGGCCGATGGGCATCATGGCCTTGAAGATCCATCGTTTAAAAAAAACAGCGTCTTCCATTTTGATCATAATGTTGGAATGGATTTTCTCCCAGATACGTGGCACATTAAAGAAGGCGGTAGGCGAGATCTCTTTCATATCGTCCTGAAGCGTGGCTACACTCTCAGCAAAGCTCACAGTACAGACCGCCCACATGGGAAATATCAGGGAAAACATCCGCTCCGCAACGTGGCACAGTGGGAGCGCCGATACAAAGGTATCGCCTTCGCGAAACTCAAGCACCTGGGAAAGACCTTTTATCATGGCCATCATGTTTTCCTGGCTGATCATGGCACCTTTTGGCTTTCCCGTAGTACCGGATGTGTAAACAATGATGGCAACATCGTCCGGATTTGTATGCTGCACCATTTTTTTAAACAGACTGGGCTCTTCCCTGTGAAGAGTCTCACCAGACTCCTCCACTTTCCTGAAGCTGATGATCATAGGATCCTTGTATCGACGAAGGCCTTTCATGTCTATAACAATGACCATTTTCAACAAAAAAAGCTCGTCTTTTACTTCCAGGACCTTGTCCACCTGCTCCTGATCCTTGCAGATCACGAATCTGGATTCGGAGTTTTCCAGGACATATTTCACCTGGGACGCAACGTCCGTGGGATAGATACCCACGGTTACAGCCCCTGAAGACTGTGCGGCCATATCCGCATACAGCCATTCCCTGCAATTATCCCCGAGAATAGAAACCTTGTCCCCTTTTTCCAGACCAAGTTTTTTGAGGCCCAGGGCGAAAAAACAGGTATGGTCCCAGTAATCCTTCCATGTGACGCCCTGCCAGATACCCAAGTCCTTTTCCCTCAGGGCAACCTTGTTCCGGAAAAGATTCATGTTCCTATAGAATAGTTTCGGGATGGTATTTTCTTTCATGTGCTACTCTTCCTGCCCTAAGTATGCTTCTATGACTTTGGGATTTGCCTGGATTTCCCGGGGACTCCCATTTGCAACTTGGGAACCGAAGTCAAGTACGGTAATCTCATCTACAATATCCATGACCACGCCCATGTCGTGTTCTACCAGGAGAATAGTTATCCCCAATTCCTCGTTAATATCCAGGACAAACCGGGCAATGTCCTCTGTCTCCTCCAGGTTCATTCCTGCCGCAGGTTCATCCAGAAGAAGAATTTTTGGATTCATAGTCAGTGCCCGACCCAATTCAACCCTTTTTTGAATGCCGTAAGGCAGGGAGCCCACCAGTTGTTTTCTGACTTTTTCAATCTCCAGGAAGTCTATGATTTCTTCCACTTTCAGGCGGTTTTTCACCTCTTCCCTGAGTGTCTTGCCGATAAAAAAGGAACCACTGAAAGGACCCGATTTCATGTGTATATGACGGCCCAAAAGCAGGTTGTCGATAACATTCATGTTGGCAAAAAGTTCAATGTTCTGGAAGGTACGAGCAATTCCCAACTTAGCAATTTTATGAGGTTTTAAGCCGATAATACTCTTGCCTTCAACAAGGATGTCACCTTCGGTAGGAACATAGACGCCGCTAAGGCAGTTGAAAAGAGATGTCTTGCCGGCTCCGTTGGGACCGATGATGGCGTGAATCTGTCCTTTTTTTACGGCCATGTGCACGTCACTGAGTGCTACAATACCACTAAAATTCAATGATAATTGTCTGATTTCCAGCAGATCCATTGGGATTGACTTCCTTTATGAGAGCCATCTTTTGCGTCGTTTGTAATGTTTGACCTGGGCATAGCTCTTTTTTTCCATTTTATCGGTTACGCCCAAATAGAACTCCTTGACATCTTTATTTTTAACCAGAAGATCGGTAGGGCCATCCAGAACGATTTTGCCGTTCTCCATGATATAACCATATTTGGCGAAATTGAGTGCTACCCGAGCGTTTTGTTCAACAAGCAGGATGCCCGTCTTCTGTTTGTCATTAACTACCCTGAGCATTGCAAAGATTTCTTTTACTAGTAGGGGGGCAAGACCCAGCGAAGGTTCATCCAGCATCATAAGCTTTGGTTTGGATATGAGAGCCCGGCAGATAACAAGCATCTGCTGCTCCCCACCTGAAAGAAATATGGCAAGCCGATCTTTTCTACCTTCCAGCACAGGAAAATAATCAAACGTCTTCTCAACATCTCTTTTTACCTGCCGCCTGTCGGTCCTTGTGTGAGCACCGATCTTTATATTTTCCATGACGTTCAGGTTTTCGAATACTCTGCGACCTTCGGGAACCATTGTAATGCCCTTTTTTACAATTCTATCAGGATCCAATCGATGAATGGGATTTCCCATAAACTCGATTTGACCGTCTTCCAGTTCTCCGTTTTGAGAATCCAAAATGCCGGAAATGGCCTTGAGCGTGGTAGTTTTACCAGCACCGTTAGCTCCGAGAAGAGCTACGACCGCACCGTCGGGCACCTCTAAGGATATCCCTTTCAGCACCAGGATGACATCATTGTAAACGACTTCTATGTTGTTGACTTTAAGCATTATTTATTTAATTGATTGATTGATTGATTGATTGATCGATACCGCCTTTATAGCCGGATCTCTTTGAATTTTAGGCCAAGGCCCTGCACCAAAGACCCACCAAAATAGACGTCTAACAAGCTCGTCGAGGCATACGAAACTCTTTTTTAAAAAGCCGCATAATCTTGCTGTGGATCGAATCACGATGGTCCGTTTTGCAATTCGGCTCCATACGGCCCCCTGATTTATGACACCTATTATTTTAAACGGTCCCGCATGTCGGAAGCCTGCAGGTTAAAGTGAGGTGAGATGAGGTGGGTGATAAGAAGCCCATTTTTTTAAACGGGATATATAGGAGATATGGTCTTTTGTGTCAAGTAAAATCCGGCTACAGGATGTTGCGGGTTCAATTATAGGGTTTACAGATAGGAGCTTGCCTTACTCCTTGTCGACATTGGTATTCCCTACCTGTACCATACCTAATGTAAAATCAATCTGACTGTTATCACTTATATCAGGATCAGGGTTTGAAGCCCGTCACACGCTGGAGAACGTTGTGAACAAATTCAGTAACATGAACATCAGTAAAACCTGCGTTTTTCAGGTATCCACAGACTTCGGAATCACTGTGGGCCCGGCCCTTGCTCCCAAACAGTGCTTCATGCATGGACCAGGTTGCTGCAATCTTTGGTCCTGTTTTTTCATCATTCAAGTTCTCTGCGATGATATGCATGACCCCACCTGATGGCAGAGCGGAAAATGCCCTTTCAACAATGGCCAGGACCTCATCCACTCCGTATTGCGTCAGGTTGCCGTTCAGCATGATGGCATCAGCACCTTCGGGGAAGGGGTCTTGTGTAAAATCACCGCCATGGGTCTTGATTCTGTCGGAAAGACCGACATCGGCGATCAACTCATCAGTCACCCGGCACACCTCTGGAAAGTCGAGTACAATGGCATGAAGGTTGGGAAAGCGCCTGCACAGGGAGACACAGTATGCGCCAGACCCCCCACCCAGGTCTATGACAAGCTTGTACTTGGAAAAATCGAATTGTTTTCCAAGCTTGCTGCCGGCTCCAAGACCTACGTTGAACATGGCCCGGGTGAGCATCTCGGCGTATTCAGGTGTAATTTTTCCGTAAATCCCCAGTACCGATGGTGGCTTAGGATCTTTCAGCCGTTCACCCAGGTTGACCCAATCTGCAAAGTCCCTTTTTCCCATGAGTAACCATGTCCCAAAATAACGCTGATTGCTTTCCACCAGATATATTTCCACATCCTGTGCGTTTACATATCTTCCCTCCTTTTTCTCGAGCAGGTCCAGAGCCGCGCAGGCCACGACTAGTCTCTCCGCATTCAGCGAAGAAATGGAACATGCCCTTGCTATCTCCTCCGTGGTGCCGGCGCCTTCAGAGACCTTAGTAAACAGGCCCAACTCGATGGCTGCCATTAAGATGCCGGCGTGCTTAAAACCAAAACCGATATTTTGAATCCGTTCTGTTCCGATTCGCTTCGTCTCATGGGGTGCTGCCATTTGCATAAGCTCCTTTCACATGTTTATTTTTCGAATTTAGGTGAAGCAGAAATTTTTGATCGAGAACAGGTTGTCCCCATTGTGCTCCCTTGTTTTGTTCAGAAAGCATGAAACTAAATTTAGATATCTTTTAATCCCATGCTTTCAAGAAGCTCCTGGGGCGGTATACCAGACTCCCTGTCCCACCCCCATTCTTCGAAATAATCTCCGATCATTTCTTGCACTTCATTCACTGTCAATGGCTCATCCGTGAGATAGTTCTTGAAGCCGGATGCCTTGAACCATTTTTCAGGAGGCGTTTCATTTTTCCTGTCCAATCCTTCCCTGAGATTGGTGATTCTCAATAAAGTCCAAACCCTGTCCACGCGTTCGAGCAATCCAGGTAAATCAGTCGGAATTCCGGTGACTGTTTCATAAAATTCAGCGCAAAGAGATGCATTGTAAAACCGGTTGATGGCAGCCCTTGCACAAATGCCAAGAGATCCAAGGATCGAAAACCACCGATGTGAGTATTTGAGCAACCTACCAACTTTTAGTTCCTGGTCTTTGTCCTGGGATCCATGTCCGGGAAGGATTCGCTTGACATCTTTTTCATGGACTCCCATGCGTTTGAAATGTTTGGGAAACACTCCGAGCGGTCTTCTGGCAAAATAGGTGGGGGAACCACCTGCACCCACGTGCGGCCCTCGTGGATCCAATATCTGTCCAAGCTCCATGGTTCCAAACAGATCCCAGGGCAGGGCAGATTTCGGTCCTGCATAGGGATGCATACCTTTGACCAGAACCGGGGACAGTTCCTCTGCTTTTGGCCCAAACTCCTGAATGATTTTGTTGAATCCACCTGCCAGTATATCACCAAACCCTTCTCTGTAGCTGATTTTTCTGGCCCATTCTTCCATGGATTCAAGGGAATCCATGGCGATTTCCGGCTCAATCCTGTTCCGTGGGACAATGCCATGATCCACAAGTGATTTGGTGAAATTCATGATACCGAAGAATTCGAACATGTCCAGGCCAAACTTGTCGATGGTGGACATGCATTTTACGGACTGACGATAATCTTTAAATCCGTAAAGGATCGGTGTGTAGAGGTTCGCGACAGAGCTTGTGCGTTTCATGAGACCCTGAAATTCGCCGTCCGGAATTTTAACAAGGTCCTTGCACCCAATGGGACAAGAGACGCAGGCTATCCGTCTTTTTTTCATGCCGTAATATTCGTCTATGGGAATCATTGGAAAAGATTTCACAAGCCCCAGATCCTGCCACTCCTTGAGGTAGGGATATTCGCGAATGGTTTTGAGAAAAGGTTTTAAAAGGGCCTCGTATCTTTTCTTGTCAGCCACCTGAACACCCCGGGTGCCCCTGACAGAAATTGCTTTGAGATTTTTGGCACCAAAAACGGCACCCAGCCCGCCCCTGCCCATTGTCGAGATGCCATCCAGGAAGGCCATTGAAAATGGAACCTGATGCTCTCCGGCCTGGCCGATAGTCAGGACGCCGATCTGGTTGTCCGACTTTTTCCGCAGCATCGTGCCGGTTGCGTCCACCGACAAGCCCCACAAGTCATCTGCACTTTCTATGGTCACATGGTCGTCGACAATTTTAAGATAAACCGGGTGAGCTGCCCGGCCCTTGATAATGACATGGTCAAACCCGGCATTTTTAAAAAGACTGCCAAAATTAGCCCCACCTGCGCCGCACCAGCCAACTGTTCCGCTGGTTGGCAGTTTTGAAACCGCATAGACCCTCGAGGTTGAAGGAAGGTTTGTGCCGACCAGAGGCCCGGCACCCAAAACAATTATATTCTCCGGCGACAGGGCATCCACTCCGGGCTGAATCTCATCATATGCGAGCTTAATGGTCAGTCCCAGACCGCCGATATAATTTTTTGCCAGCGCTTCATCCAGAGGTACGGTCCTTGTAGTGTTTCGGGTCAGGTCAACATGAAGTATTTTTCCTGCAAATCCACCTTTGATCATAAGTTGACCTCCTTTTTAGTTTTGACCATGGCATCATAAAAACAATGATCCGCACAAATACCACAGTGAATGCAGTCATCGGTAAAAAGAATCGTACATTCATCTTCCTCTGAAAATATCACCTGTAATCTTGCTGACACGGGGTTGAATTTTTTTGAATAAAGATCGGAGCAGGCCAACTGGCATCTTAAGCAGCCAGTGCATTTTTCTGCAATTACTTCTATTTTGTACTTTGCCATGGTAATTGACTCCTTTTTTAAATCTCTCCCAATGCCGGGCGTGCAATGTCGCTTAAAAATTTATCTGCATGCTATGTGCGGCGGTAAAAAAAGGATACCCAATGATGACAGTATTGTCAAACTTGTATTTTGGTAACATCTCAATCATTACCGGCTGTAAACAGTCAACTTGCCCGTTGTGGTGGCTGCTACCAAGCGTTTCAGGAAATAATACGAAGGAGATAGGATATCAATCATGACAATCGGCTTTTTTTTGTATTGACAGAACCTATGGACTTCGGGCAGTCTGTATATTATCTCTACACTGTTAAAATGATAGGTCACTCATTGACCCTTTACCCTTAAAACAAGGAGGTCACTCATTGAAACATGCAAGGCATTTTTGGTGAGGTCTATCCAAGTGGATTCAATCTTATAATTTCGTAAGAGGTCATTCTTCTCTTGACTACAAAACCTCGGATGAGGTTTAATATGGTTTACTTAGCCCGTTTGCCAAGGTTGCCCGATGCCCTTTTCTCTTTTTATTTTCTCAAGGCTTGTAGCTGATACTACCAATCAGCAGGCTGTTCAGTAACTGGGTGTCACCTCCAACATCTTAAAACGTGGTTAAGAAGATTACCCAAGGGAACTAAAATTTTTGACCTTCCTTTTTGTGGCCAACCGCTCAACTCCAAACTTTACTGTGTTTTTCTAAACCATTATTTAATCAGG
>DAOWNV010000185.1 GCA_030642405.1 Desulfosarcina sp. | reverse complement strand
GTTGGTCTTATATACTTCAGCCACTGAAAACATCATCATATTGATGGACCCCCGCTGACCGGGAAATGGGTTTGGGTGTATACAAAAAGAAGCAAGGTCGTTGTTCCTACCAAGTGTTACATATTCATCACCGTTTAAGAGGTAACAGGTACCACCATTGAGCGGCATGCCGTTTTTTGCTCGAACAACGCGAACGCCACTGCAATCGGAAAGATAGTTTTTAAATGCATCCAGGTGACGACTACCGGTGTAAAAAACCACTATATAGGCAACGGGCTTTCCGGGATCCAGTGCCGGGATCATATTTAATAGCGGCCGATAGCCTCCTTCCGACGCGCCTATGCCGACTACGAATTTGCAGGGTTGCGGAGAAGGCGAAGCTCGGCTTTTGTCATGCTTGGGAATTTTTACGTACCGGATTGACCCCATGTTTACGTTGGAGGCGTTTTTTACTCTTTGAACAATCTCATTCTGCTGCTCGTCAACACTTTTCGTTTCAAGTCTGCAGGGCTTTAGCATGAAATCGGTGGCACCATAGCGCAGGGCATCAAAGGTTACCTTTGCCCCTTCATCAGTAAGGGTGCTCAGCATCAACGTAGGAAGAGGGGACTTGATCATCAGATGCTTTATGGTGCTGAGACCGTCCATTACCGGCATGTTCACGTCAAGGGTGATGACATCCGGCTTCAGTTTGGAAACGAGGTCGAGTGCCTGAGCGCCGTTCTCCGCCTCACCCACAACGGAAATGTCCGGTTCGGATTCTAAGAGCTTCCGCACTGCGCGCCGGATCAGTTTTGAATCGTCGACAATGATGACCCGAGTGAGATCATTTTGGGTTGCCGTGCTTTTTATGTTTTGGTTTTGGGCAAGCATTTGCATCATGGTTGAGAATCCTCCATATACTGAAAGTACTCTATCGGTTTGCAAGTATGTATTCCGCATTTTGATTCTGAGAATTCAGCATTTCTTGTTCAGATCGGGTAGACTGCATGGCGGGCCGTGGTAATTCCATGCTGTTAATCATTTTTGCGAGGACGGCTTTCACATCCTTTAGGTCCCCGCTGGCAAATGTATAATATCTGGGGTGTAGATCATTCGCTTGTGAAACCAGTTTTGGATCAGTGGTTTGTAAAACAAAAAGAAGTTTTGTTTTAATCAGTAGGTTTTTGATGGAGTGGGCTATTTCAATACCTTTCTTATTTTTTACACAATAAACGATTAATGTTTCGGAGAGCACAGATTTTCTAAGCGCTGAGGCGAACTCCTTAAATTGATTATAATACCTTACCTCAATGAGATTGCTGAAAAAGTTTACTTCATCTTGCAAACGGTAAACAAAATCATCATTTGAGCTGAGAAAGATGAATAGCTGCATTTTCTACACGACCCTTTTCTATAGTGGCATTTTTACTTTCGACTTCCTCGACTTTCAATGATTGTGCCAAGCAACTGAAAATTTAAATATAGTTATTATAACAGATGGTTGTATTTAATCTTCTACACAGTAAGGCTCTTTCGGATAATGTACACTCTGAATTTTTCAGAATATTCTGATTTTTTCAGAAGATGGTGTGTGAAAATTTTGGAAAGAAGAGGCTGCAGGATAAAATTATCAGTTAGAGAAGGCACACCAATGATGCATGCGCCGAAGGTGAGGGCTATACAACACCAACAAGAGTATTGTCATCCATTTTGTTCGGGCTATTGTACGGTATCGCGGTTGATGCCGTGTTTTCTCATCAAATCGTACAGGCGGGCTTGTTTGAGACCGGAGATGCTGCAAGCCTTTTGCATGTTTTGTTCTGCACTGAACATTAGCTGCTTCAAATACTCACGTTCCAGTTCAGCGTAACACTGATTGCGAAATTCCTTGAGTGTCGCTAAGGAATCATCCAATCTTGATGTGGCTATCACCTGCGTTTGAGACGCATGATCTGTTTTTTCAGCCTGCTCGATTTTCTCTTTGAAAGCAGCAGACTTAATGAAATTGATACGGATGTTTTCCGGCAAATGTACAGGATACAAAATCGGATTGTTCGGTTCGGATAGAATTGCCTTTTCCAGTGCTGAAATCAATTCTCTGATGTTGCCGGGCCAATCATAGGTTTCAAGCAGTAAAATAAAATTAGAGGTAAAGCTTTTAGATGTAAGATTATTCTTTTCACACAATTCTTGAACATAATGGATTACAAGTTCCTTTATATCAGCCTTCCGTTCGGTGAGTGTCGGCAGCTCAACGGTAACGGTCCTCAGACGAAACAACAGATCTTCACGAAACTCTTTTTTTGCGACCATACGATCCAGACTACGATTCGTAGCAGATATCAGTCGAAAATTGCTGTGAATCACTTTGTTGCTTCCGACGGCACGAAATTGCCTTTCTTGAAGAACCCGAAGCAATGATTTTTGGACTGACAGATTCAACTCTCCGATTTCATCGAGAAACAGTGTCCCGTTATCCGCGCATTTGATCAACCCTTCACGGGTTTCATTTGCACCGGTAAATGCACCTTTTTCGTATCCGAACAGCGTACTCTCAACTAGTTGCTCCGGCAACACGGTACAATCCACAACCACGAAGGGTCCCTTAGCACGATGACTGTTTCGATGAATAATTTTGGCAAAAAGTTCCTTACCCGTTCCAGTCCGGCCGGATATATGAACGTTTGCATCGCTTTTTGCGCATTGGGCCACTAACCTGAAGGTCTGCTTGATTTCTTCGCTTTTGCCGATAATTCCCTCGGTATCTAACTGGTGCGATTCCATGCAGGCCAATTTTTTATACCTGTATTC
Organism: Desulfosarcina sp.; assembly: GCA_030642405.1. GTDB lineage: Bacteria > Desulfobacterota > Desulfobacteria > Desulfobacterales > Desulfosarcinaceae > Desulfosarcina. The sequence goes on along the minus strand of DAOWNV010000185.1, from coordinate 3,080 downwards.
AAGGGTTTGTTCCAACTGTGTCAAAATCTCAGTTATTATCAAAGGTTTTTGGATAAAATTCCATGCACCATTTTTAATGGCCAGTTCTACACCATCTTCGCTAATGGAGCCGGTGATAATAATGACTTCGGGAGAAAAAGGTTTTTGTTTGATGATGGAAAGAGCTTCCAAACCGTTGCCATCGGGCAGTAATACATCTAAGAAAACAATATCGATGGGCTCGGTTTCAATGAGCCTCAGCCCCTCTTCCATGTTTTTCGCGGCAAAAACAGCATGACCGGATCGGGATATGAGGTTTTGAAAAATTTTACGAATGGTCTCATCATCATCGACAATCAGTATATTAGGCATAGCTCTTCATGTTATGCGGTTTACTTATTTTATGCGCAGTTAGACTTTTTATGGTATCGGCTGTTCGAGTTTTTGTGAATAAAACAGTTAAATACTTTGTTCGTATAGAACAGCAATTATCCTGCCAAACCTCATAGGTTTTTGTATTGTATTTGTTTTCAGTGGTTTGTTTTGAATATGGCTCCAGATCGTTTGCCGTCATGACAATTTTTTGTCATGATTTTTTTAAAATTTTTGGTTAATTGACGGACCCATGAAGAGTTTCATGTATAATCAATGAACAAAAAGCCCTAAAATTAATTCCCCAAAGCTAAAACAATTATCACTTACCAGTTGTCCGATCCATGTTCCCCGATGGATGGATTCGGAACAACCGGCAAGTGTTTGCCCACACCGTCTCACTCAATTCCTCAGGATCCTCACCGCGAACCTCGGCGACTTTCAATAACACCTGCCGGACGAAAGAAGGTTCGTTGCGACGATGTTTGTTCCGCTGGGGGGTGGGAGTGAGGTAGGGCGCATCTGTTTCCACGAGAATGCGATCAATCGGAATACCGGGGAGCATTTGCCGCAATGCCTGTCCGCGTTTCTTATGGGTGACGATTCCAGTGATACCGATATAAAATCCCATGTTCAGATAGTTGGCAAGGTCCGACTCGCTTCCGCTGAAACAATGAACAACGGCTCTTCGACGATTAGCTGGATTTGTTGTCAGTATTTCCAGGAAACGACCGTTGGTGTCCCGTTCGTGGAAAATAAGGGGAAGGTCCAATTCCGCCGCAATTTCCAGTTGGCGAATGAACCACTTTTCCTGATCCTTTTGGGGTGAAAACATCCGGTTGAAATCCAGGCCGGTTTCCCCCCAGGCAACAACTTTAGTGTATCGGACCAGTGTCTTAAGGTAGGTCAGCGTTTCTTCGCTGCAAGACTGAGCATCGTGGGGATGAACCCCCACCGATGCATAGATGCCGGTATACGTTTTTGCCAATTCCACCGCACGACCAGAGGTGTTCCGGTCGATACCGACAATCATGACTCGCAGGATCCCCGCTTCTTCCGCTCGCTTCATCACTTTCTGAAAATCCGGTTCGAAGCTTCGATCATCCAGATGGCAATGACTGTCAAAGATTTTCATTTGTTTTCATTTCCCCTTAACTTTTCTCATAAAGAAATTTTGCATAAAACTAGTTTTGAGCTTGATTTCATAACTATAGCGTATATAGTAGCCAAACTGAAATTATTAATAAAGAGAAAGTAGTAATAAAAACGGCCGACAAAAAACGATGGATGCGGAGGAAACAATGTTCAAGATTGTAAAACGGGAGGAGATGGCCGAAGGGACCGTGATTTTAAATGAAATCGAAGCTCCTTTGATTGCCAAAAAGGCCAAGCCCGGTCAGTTCATTATTCTAAAGGCCAATGAGAATGGGGAGCGTATTCCATTGACCATGGCTGATACGGACCCCGATAAAGGGACCGTCACCATCATCTATATGGTGGTCGGCAAATCCACGGCTTTGTTCAAAACGTTGCAGGTAGGTGATGCCTTCCAGGATGTGATCGGCCCTTTGGGAAAACCCACCCATTTGGAAAAAGTGGGCAAGGTGGTGTGTGTAGGCGGCGGAACCGGCGTGGCCGTTTTGCATCCCATCACCCGTGCCCTGAAACAGGTCGGCAACGATGTAACCTGCATCATCGGTGCGCGAACAAAAGACCTATTGATTCTCGAATCACAGATGAAAGCAGCATCCAATGACCTTCGGGTATGCACCGATGACGGCACCTACGGACACCATGGCTTTGTAACCGAAATACTTAAAGAAGTATTGGACAAAGGGGATGTAAAGCTGGTGGTGGGTATCGGCCCCGTTCCAATGATGAAGGCATTGGCCAATCTCACACGGCCATACGAGGTAAAAACCCTGGTGAGCCTGAACCCGATCATGATTGACGGAACCGGCATGTGCGGGGGGTGCCGGGTCAGTGTGGGCGGAGAGACCAAGTTTGCATGTGTTGATGGTCCCGAATTCGATGGCCATCAAGTTAATTTCGATGAATTGATGCTGCGGTTGCAAGCGTACCGTGAAGAAGAACAAGAGTGTTATGAGAAGTACTGCACACCATTGGAAGAGGCAGAGAGGATCAAATAATGGAAAAAAAAGGAAAAAAGGAAAAACACCCCCGGGTGTCCATGCCCGAACAGAAGCCGGAAATTAGAAGATGCAATTTCAAGGAAGTCCCCACCGGATATACGGTTGCCATGGCCCAGGAAGAGGCGGCCCGATGCCTGCAGTGCAAAAAACCAAGCTGTGTGGAGGGATGCCCGGTGAGCGTGGACATTCCAGGGTTTATCGCTCTGATTGCAGAGGGAGACTTCACCAGTTCCATCCGACACGTTTGGACAAAAAACGCGCTTCCTGCCGTTTGCGGACGGGTATGCCCCCAGGAGATTCAATGTGAAGGGGTATGCATTTTGGGGAAACGGGGCGAACCGGTAGCCATCGGCAACCTGGAACGGTTTGTCGCCGATTGGGAACGGGAATCCGGTACGGGTGAATTACCACCTAAGGCAAAGCCTACAGGAAATCAAGTGGCGGTTGTAGGATCTGGACCGTCGGGGCTCACAGTGGCGGGCGACCTGATCCAGAAAGGCCATGAGGTTACGGTGCTGGAAGCGTTCCACAAGCCAGGCGGTGTGCTGGTTTACGGTATTCCCGAGTTCCGGCTGC
>DAOWNV010000081.1 GCA_030642405.1 Desulfosarcina sp. | reverse complement strand
ACACCCGTTCCCATCCCGAACACGGAAGTTAAGCTCTTCAGCGCCGATGGTACTGCACGGGAAGCTGTGTGGGAGAGTAGGACGCTGCCGAAATACTTTCCAAAACCCGGTCCGCTGTAACAAGCGAATCGGGTTTTTTATATCAAATGCATAGAATTTTCCACGAAACATTTCCAATCGATCATTTTTGACCATTTCATTCAGACGTTTTTAAAATCTTCCTCAATTTTCCGATCTGTGATAGCCTTGTTCCATGGGCATAAGAGGGATAAAGAGCAGAGTCTTTTTTCAGTTGTGGATACTTTTCTTTATCTCTCTGCTATTTATTGAAATATTGATTTCCTTCATTTTTATCGACAAGACCATTGATATATTCACGCACTTCAAGACGCAACTACTAGAAATAACATGTGAAAAACTAATCTCAGAAGAGATAGGAAATGGCGATCCTAAAATATTTAAAGAAAAAGCAGGGAGTTTGGCCGAAGATCATTTTTTATTAATGCAGGGAAAATACAATGAGAATATAATAAAAAAATCGATCCAATTCCCAAAAAACCTTGAAACAGCAGTTTATCAAACGCTAAGAACAGGAAAGGCTATTACGCAAAAAGATGGCAAAACTTTCGGGTTCTTTTTCTACCAGCACGAGTCAGTAATCATAACCTTCCCCGTAAAAAAAGGTGGGAGAATCATTGGTGCCGGTGGAATCAGAAGTTCCTTGAAGGGAATTTATAAGGACTATCGTCGCATCCAAAAGATAGTTTTTGTTTTTGTTGTAATCAACAGTCTCTTTTTCGCTTTGATAGGACACCATCAACTCTCTATAAGCTACTTTAGGCCGCTTCAGCGCCTGGCCAAAAGAGCCGAAACATATAAAGATGAAACATTTCCCTTTTTTTCAGTAAGGAAGGAAGATAATGAATTGTTAGTTCTCTCTTCCTCATTGAATAAAATGTTAAATCGAATTTCTGATGACAAACACATGTTGAATGAAACGATTGGATCTTTGGAAACAACGAATATAGAACTACAAAAGGCGCAAAATGATGTGATTCGTGCTGAAAAATTAGCAACCGTTGGACGTCTATCGTCAGGCATCGCACACGAGATCGGCAACCCAATCGGAATCGTTCTAGGCTACTTGGACCTTTTGAAGCAACCCGATGTGAGTGAAGATGAACGAGCTGATTTTATTACCAGGTCTGAAAAAGAAATCACAAGAATCAACAATATTATTAGACAGCTTCTGGATATGTCCAGGGATGCTGCAGGTGAAGTAAAACCCGTATCCGTCCATCAGATCCTGGAGGAACTTATTTCTGTTTTCAGCTACCAGCCGACAGCTGCCGGGATCGACTTTGATAAAAGCTTTCAGGCTTTCGAAGAGGGTGTCATCGCTGATCCGGATCGACTAAGGCAGGTATTTTTAAATCTTATAATTAACGCCATAGATGCTGTAAATATAAAAGAGTCCGGGCAAAAGCGGATACAACTGGTAACCGACAATATCAATGGTAACGATGATGGAACATTGGTGCCGAAGAAAAAGTATATAAAAGTGCAAGTAATCGACAACGGCCCAGGCTTTCAATCTACTCAATTGACCCACATCTTCGACCCGTTTTTTACTACCAAGGAACCCGGAAAGGGGACCGGCTTGGGTTTGAGCGTCGCCTTTATGATTGTTGAAAAACTTGGCGGACAAATTTCAGCACGCAATGGTGAGAATATAGGAGCTATCTTTGAGGTTGTGTTATCGTTAGACCAAACTTGATTGTTACAGGAAAATGGATTGCAATATATGGATAGACCACGCCCACTGAAAAAAATTTTGGTCATTGATGATGAAGAGAATATGCGGCACATGCTAAAGACAATGCTCGCCAGGTATGGATATGAGGTTGCCCTTGCTGAAAACGGTGCCAAAGGCTTGACTGAAATCGCTCAAAATACCTTTGATTTCATTTTATGCGATGTCAAAATGCCGAAGATGGACGGTATGGCGTTTTTAAAAAAGGGACGTGATTTTCTTCATTCAAGTACTGTTATTATGATGTCTGCTTATGGCAGCATTGATATGGCGCTCAGTGCCATGAAGCTTGGTGCCTATGATTTTATCTCAAAACCGTTTAAAACAGAGGAGATTCGTCTCACTATTAAAAAAGCCGAAGAAAGAGAACGGTTAAAAAAAGAAAACATCGAGCTAAAAGACCGGATTTGTCGTATCGGTGTGAATCTCTCTTTTGGTAACATGGTGGGAAGAAGCTCAGCCATACAAACCGTCTTTTCCATGGCGCTAAAAGTGGCTCGATTTGATAGTACGGTGTTGATTACTGGTGAAAGTGGAACGGGCAAAGAATTGGTTGCCCAAGGGATTCATCAAGAAAGCGAAAGGCGCAACGGTCCCATTGTTGCCGTAAATTGTGCGTCAATTCCGGAAAGCCTTTTGGAAAGCGAGTTGTTTGGCCATGTCAAGGGAGCCTTCACAGGTGCTATTAAAGATAAAAAAGGGCTTTTTGAAATGGCGGAGGGTGGAACTCTGTTTCTTGATGAAATCGGTGACGTTCCGGTATTACTTCAACCTAAACTGCTTCGTGTCCTTCAGGAAGGTGAAATCCGACCTTTAGGCGGGGAAAAGGATCGTTCAATCAATGTCCGGGTAATCGCGGCTACTTCAAAGGATCTGAACGTAGAAATTGAATCAGGTAACTTCAGGGAAGATTTGTTCTATCGATTAAACGTGATTCCCATTCAATTGCCTCCTCTTCGTGAACGGTCCCAGGACATCTCGTTGCTGTGTCAGTTTTTTATTACCCGTTTTAATGAAACTCTGAAAAGTAAAAAATATTTCATCTGAGGCGATGGCTAAATTAATGCGGTACGGCTGGCCGGGTAATGTTCGAGAACTTGAAAATGCAATTGAAAGAGCTATTGTTCTTGCAGACGGGACAACTTTGGAAATAGAAAATTTTTCATTCGGAAAGGAGTCAACGCCGGATTCCGAGCTTGAAGACGGTGCCGGTAGTGATTGTCTTTCCTTAAAAAAGGCCAAATCAAAACTTGAAAACAGAATGATCCGAGAGGCTTTGACCGCCACCGAAGGCAACCGCACCCATGCGGCAAGGCTATTGGAGATCAGCCATCCCTCATTGCTGAGCAAGATGAAATTGTATGGTATCGTATAATTACGAAATCATCGCCTCATCAATCAATCATTAAAGAGACTTGCAAAAACCAAAGTGCTCGTGCTATTTTTTCCTGTACCATTAGCACGATTAGCCATTTTCCGATGGCCACTAACTAAAATCTTGCCACTTTAACTTTAGCTTGAGAGAGGAGTACGTGATGAAGAAATTGGGCTTTGTTGGCGTCATGGTTGCAGTGTTTTTTATGGTTGGGTCCGCAACTGCCGGTACCTTGGATGATGTAAAAGCCAAGGGGTATGTGCAGGTGGGCGTAAATGGAGATCTTTTTGGTTTTGGAAAACCCGATGGAAAAGGCGTTTGGAAGGGACTCGATGTTGATACCGGTCGCGCCATTGCCGTTGCGGTATTCGGCGATCCCAACAAGATCAAGTTTATTCCCTTGACAGCTATTACCCGGTTTACCGCTTTACAATCCGGTGAGATTGATGTGCTCTGCAGGAATGCCACACGGACCTTGAGTCGCGAAACGGCACTAGGGCTCAATTTCGTTCAAGTTAATTATTACGACGGACAAGGATTCCTGGTTCCTAAGGCACTTGGCGTAAAAAGCGCCAAGGAATTGGATGGTGCGGCTGTGTGCGTTCTGCCGGGAACCACAACCGAGCTCAATGTGGCCGATTACTTTCGTTCCACAGGAATGAAGATGAAGCCTGTCGTCATTGAAAATACAGCTGAGTTGGCAAAAGCTTTTTTTGCCGGTCGTTGTGACTGCTTAACTTCTGATGCCTCCCAGCTTGCCGGCACCAGAGCAGTTGCCCCCAAACCTGATGACTATATCATTCTTCCCGAGATTATCTCTAAAGAGCCTTTGGCACCGGTTGTCCGTCATGGTGACGATCAGTGGTACGATATCGTAAACATGTCTGTACTTGCCATGATCAATGCCGAAGAGATGGGCATTACTTCGAAAAATATTGATGAAATGCTGAAAAGCAAAGATCCCAAAGTGCAGCGTTTTCTGGGGGTTAGTCCCGGAAACGGCAAAGCGTTGGGGTTGGATGAGAAATTCGCCTATAATATCGTCAAAATGGTTGGCAACTATGGCGAGGTATTCGATCGTAATGTAGGGAAAAACACACTGTTGAAAATCGAGCGTGGCTTGAATGCATTGTGGAAAGATGGCGGGTTGATGTATTCACCTCCATTTAAATAATAATTACTTAAAACAAGGTGCCGATGGTTGTTGCCGGGGAAGAAAAAATACCTTTTTTCAACGATCCAGCTAAACGATCGTTAATCTACCAGTTCGGAGTCATGGTCACGGTGGCTTTTTTGGGCTACTACTTGATGTCCAACACACTGACCAACTTGGAGCGCCAGTCCATTGCCACCGGCTTTGATTTTCTGGAGAAGGAGAGTTCTTTTGAAATCGGTGAGTCCCTCATTGATTATTCCGCAGCAGATAATTATTTTCGTGCGTTATTGGTGGGAGTCCTCAACACGCTCAAGGTGTCCTTCATCGGTATCGTCCTAACCGTCCTTCTCGGTACGATCATCGGCGTTGCCAGACTTTCCGCGAACTGGCTCGTATCCAGGTTGGCAGCGATTTACATTGAGGTCCTCCAGGATATCCCGGTCTTATTACAGCTTTTTTTCTGGTACGCGTTGTTTTATGAAATGCTGCCCGCACCCCGGCAGGCACTCAACCCTATTGCCGGGATGTTTATCTGCAACCGTGGATTGATTTTTGCCGTTCCTGCCGACCATCCGGTTTGGGCATGGATGGGATGGACGGTTTTGGCTGTATTGGTGGCTGTTTATGTCATGCGAAGGTGGGCGTTACGACGATTGTACAAAACGGGCAAGCCATTTCCTGTTTTTTGGAGTTCAATTGCGTTGATGGTGAGCTTGCCTTTCATCGTTTGGATGCTAGGAGGCGCACCAACCAAAATGGATGTACCTCAGTTGTTGGGGTTCAATTTTCAAGGCGGAATCAGTCTAAGCCCCGAATTCGCAGCATTGTTGCTGGGGTTGGTGCTGTATACGGCGGCATTTGTAGCCGAGATAGTACGCGCCGGCATTCAATCAGTGAACAAAGGGCAGACTGAAGCGGCCAAAGCATTGGGGCTGAGATCTGGAAAGGTATTGAGTCTCGTTGTCATCCCTCAGGCGTTGAGGGTGATCATCCCCCCGTTGACAAGTCAGATGTTGAATTTGACTAAAAATAGTTCATTGGCAGTGGCAATCGGTTATCCCGATTTTGTCTCGATAGCGAATACCACCATAAATCAAACCGGTCAGGCAATAGAAGGGGTGGCGATGATTATGGCCGTTTACCTGGGCCTCAGTCTGCTGACTTCGGCGTTAATGAACTGGTACAACAAGAAAATAGCATTAGTTGAACGATGACCGTTTATTCGTATGACAACAGTGTGGATGAAATCAAGCCACCTGCCACCTCAGTCGGGGTTCTGGGTTGGATGAGGTCCAACCTTTTTAGCGGTTGGTTCAATTCTGTCCTGACCGTCCTGATTGTGGCGTTGCTTATAAAAACCGTCCCACCCTTTGTTAAATGGGCTCTCATTGACAGCCACTGGCTCCCGTCCGGAGTGGGTTGTGGAGACGGTCAAGGCGCCTGCTGGTCTGTCGTGACTGCAAACCTACGATTTATCATTTTTGGATTCTATCCCCACGACCTGCAGTGGCGACCGCTTCTGGCAATGATAATCCTGGTGGTGCTGCTTTTTTATAGCCAAAACCGCAACCACTGGCGAAAGGCATTAGTGTGGGGATGGTTGGTCGGGCTTGCAGTGATGGGGATACTATTGCGGGGTGGCCTGTTTGGCCTGCCTGTGGTGGAAAGCTCCCAGTGGGGCGGGCTTCCCCTGACCCTTCTTTTATCAGTGTTCGGGTTGACGGCGGCATACCCCGTGGGCGTTTTGCTGGCCCTTGGACGCCAATCTGAAATGCTCGTAGTTAAAAGCCTGTCCGTTGTCTATATCGAAATGATTCGGGGCGTTCCATTGATCAGCCTGCTATTCATGTCGTCGGTTATATTCCCGCTTTTTCTTCCAGAAGGTGTGACCGTCAATAAGATACTTCGTGCACAGGTCGCCATTATCCTTTTTACAGCTGCTTATATTGCCGAGGTTGTGCGTGGCGGTCTGCAGGCCATTCCCAATGGACAATATGAAGCTGCAGACTCACTTGGTCTTAACCATGTTCAGATCATGCGCTTGATCATTTTGCCCCAAGCGTTGAAAATTGTCATTCCACCCTCGGTGAGTATTCTCATTTCTGCTTTCAAGGATACCTCTTTGGTCGTTATCATTGCTTTGTACGATTTGTTGAAAACCACTAAATCGGTATTATCTGATCCCAAATGGATGGGGTTTTCTGCTGAAGCGTATATTTTTCTGGCGGTGATTTATTTCTTATGTTGCTTTTTTATGTCCAACTATAGTCGTAAACTGGAAAGAGAGTTGGATACGGGGTTATAGATATGAGCGAAACAATTCAATCCATCAACATAGACATTGAAACCAACGATACCATCATCCAAATTACCAATATGCACAAATGGTTTGGTGATTTCCATGTCCTGCAGGATGTGAACCTTAAGGTTGCCGGAGGCGAAAGGATCGTTATCTGCGGACCTTCCGGATCGGGAAAGTCCACCCTTATCCGCTGCATCAACCGACTGGAAGAGCATCAGAGGGGAAAGATCATTGTCGATGGCATCGAACTGACAAATGATTTAAAGAATATCGAGAAGATTAGAGCGGAAGTTGGGATGGTGTTTCAGCATTTCAACCTTTTTCCCCACCTTACTATCCTTGAGAATCTCACATTGGGACCCATTTGGGTAAGAAAAACACCAAAAAAAGAAGCCGAAGAGATGGCTATGTACTACTTGGAAAAAGTGCATATCGCCGAACAGGCCAAAAAGTTTCCAGGGCAACTCTCAGGCGGCCAGCAGCAACGTGTGGCGATCGCCCGCAGTTTGTGTATGAAACCCAATATCATGCTTTTCGATGAGCCGACATCAGCCCTGGACCCGGAGATGGTGAAAGAGGTTCTTGACGTCATGATCAGCCTTGCCCAAGAGGGAATGACTATGCTTGTCGTGACACATGAGATGGGGTTTGCCAAAAGTGTGGCCCATAGGGTTCTTTTTATGGACTATGGACGAATCGTCGAGCAGAATACTCCGTCAGAGTTTTTTGACAATCCCCAGCATGAGCGTACAAAACTATTTCTAAGCCAGATCCTTCATTAGCCCATCGCTTTTTTTTTCAACAAATCGTATACCTGCTGAGTGATTACTCCCACCTTACCATCACCGATGATGTTATCGTCTATCCGTACTACCGGAAGGATCTCTGTTACGGTTCCAGTGAGAAAAACCTCATTAGCGGCATATAGCGCATTTGTATCAAAAAACGATTCGGTTGCCTCCAATCCAGCTTCCTTGCATATGCTCAACACCGCCATCCGGGTAATGCCTGCAAGGATGTTTGGTGTGAGTGGATGCGTTGCCAGCTTCCCACCGGCCACGATGAACAGGTTTGAACTGGTTCCTTCGCGTACGATCCCTGAATCCGTTATAAAAATGGCATCGTCGCAACCGGAATCCAATGCTTTTTGTTTGGCCATACTGTTGGCCAACAACTGAATGGTTTTTGTGTCGCACCGCCCCCAGCGCATATCTTCTACTGTAATGGCCTTCGCACCGTTCTCTCTTATCTCCGCCGGCATATCCTTGACCGGACGAATGGTCATGATGATTTGGGGGAGCATCTTCTTAGTATAGGCATGGTTCCTGGGGGCCACTCCCCTTGAGATCTGAATGTAGATGCCTGCACGCAGGTATCCGGACGCCTTAAATAACTCCAAAACGGCATTTTTGATGTCGGTACGAGAAATCGGCTCGTAGGCCAGTTCTCTCATGGAACGTTCCAGGCGATCGAGATGCTCTTCCAGCATGAAGAGGCGTCCCTCATAGCTGGCAACAAACTCGTAAACTCCGTCGCCAAACTGGTAACCTCTATCTTCTATGGGGATCATGGCTGCTTCGATGGGCATGATTTCACCGTTTAAATATGCCAGATCAGGCATGGAACTCTCCTTTTTTACTTTTTTAAAATGGCGATAGCCAATTATTGTTTGCGAATTTATGAAGATTGAAGCATACAACAAAATGTGAAAGGCTTAAACCCAATTCACCAATTGTTGGAAACATTCAATTGGATTCATTGAACAGTTAAATGGAAGTTTGACACATAATTAGTTCATGGGATATTGCAATTTTAGCATAGAGTCCTTAGTTTGTTGCGTATAGCGTGAAGTTGAAGAAAAAATCGCCGGAGGATGACCCGGCAAGAAATGTCGATTGGATATTCTTGATGAAACCCATTGTTGCCATTGTCGGTAGACCTAATGTGGGAAAATCCACCTTGTTTAATAGGATTACCCGATCCCGTAGCGCAATTGTGGATAACCTGCCCGGTGTGACGCGGGATAGGAATTACGGGGAAGCCCGTTGGGATGACAAATTATTTATTCTTGTTGATACCGGAGGCTTTGCCAAAGGGGATGACGATGTTTTTGCCCCTCACATTCGCCAACAAGTGGAACAGGCCATCGGTGACGCCGATGCCGTTATGCTGTTGTTGGACGGAAAAGGTGGAATCAGTCCTTTTGATGCCGACTTGGTCGGAATTTTGCGAAGTGTAGTCAAACCGATTTATTATTTGGTGAACAAGATTGATGGGGAAGGGCAGGAAAAGGCACTTTTTGAGTTTTATGGTTTGGGAATCGATACGCTGTTCCCAGTGTCTGCCGAACACGGATATGGTGTTTCCGACTTTTTAGATCAACTTACGGCAGGCTTTTCAGAGGTGAACAATGAAAAAGAATCATCCGATGTTGTTCGTGTTGCGGTTGTGGGTAAGCCCAATGCCGGAAAATCTTCTCTGATTAATACCCTTTTGGGTGAGGAACGGCTGGTGGTCAGCGATGTGGCCGGTACTACGAGGGATGCCATTGATACTGAACTGGAGAAGAACGGACACACATATGTTTTCGTTGACACCGCCGGCATCCGGCGCAAGGGAAAGGTTTCCTTGCGCCTGGAGAAATTTTCCATCATAAAGGCATTGCGCAGCCTGGAGCGATGCGATGTCGCTTTGATCGTCATCGACGCAGAACAGGGTATCTCTGAGCAGGATGTCCGGGTGGCCGGATATGCCCATGATCGTGGGTGCGGAGCAATTTTTCTGCTCAATAAATGGGATCTGGTTGACAACCGGGACGGTGGAGCGCTAAAGCGATTTACCGAGGATTTACGCATGCAGGCCAAATTCCTCCATTTTGCTCCGCTTATCACCGTTTCAGCAAAAACCGGTCAGCGGGTGCAGAGGATATTTACCCATGTTGATGAAGTGTTTTCTCAATATTGTGCTCGAATCACGACGGGGCAGTTAAATAAGGCAATGGATCGTGCTCTATCTAAAAACGAACCATCTTTGCATAAGGGCACGAGACTCAGATTTTATTATGCTACACAGGTTTCTACTCGCCCGCCTACTTTCGTCAGTTTCGTGAATTTTCCCAATGGGGTTCATTTTTCCTACCACCGTTTTCTGGTAAATCAGATCCGCGAGTCTTTTGCTTTGAAGAAGACGCCTCTTCGCCTGCTTTTGAGGCAACGAACAGGGAAGAATCCAGCTTTTTTGAATAAGAAACGCACACCTATT
>DAOWNV010000259.1 GCA_030642405.1 Desulfosarcina sp. | reverse complement strand
GGGAGATTCGTTGGGCGCGGATTTTGCCGGTGGATCCCGGCGCCACTGTGCGTGATGAAGAACCGGAGAAACGAGCGCCGCTTCTGCCGGACACCGGTTTTTGTATCTGCAAAACTTCATCCTTACCGTTAACGGTGAGGATGACCTTTTCTCTGAAAATCTCCTTGAGGGAAGCGGTTTGAATAGCATCACCCTCACGGTACAGGTTTTGTTTACGCGTCTTTACATCTTCAATGACCGCATAGTCTTCACGGTCGGACCCTGAAACCGTACCCCACAATTTCAGGTCCAGTTTGGTTTCCTCCAGTGTGTTCACATCCATATTCTTGGATTGAGGCTCAGCGGTTGAACGGGTGTTGAAAAGGTTTTGATCCAGCACGGCTTTGTAAGCAGATAATGGCTTTAGTGTTGTATCGGTCACCCCTGTCCGGTAAAACTCCTGTTGCGTCTTTATCGGTATTTGGGTCAACCGGATAGAGACGGATTCATAAAATCCGTTCACGGCAACATAGACAGAGCCGGTAATGCAGATAAGGTTGACAAGAATAAATAGGACGTTGGGTATCATTTTTTATCTCATGGACAGGTTGGGGCTGTCAAACGGACCGCTGATCCTAAAATTCAATCCACGGGTGCCTAACGTTCGTGGGTCAACAAGCCCCTTAGGTATCGTTTCCTGAAGCCGGGCAAACAGTTCAGGTCTGGGTTTAACATTGCCGGTTAGGTTTAGGTGGCTCTTTCCGAGGGGTTGTTTCAATTCTATGGTTCCCGCAATTTTACCTTCGGCCATGGGGCCGTCAAACGTCAGGGATTTGATGCGCAGAACGCGGTCTTTACCCGATATCGTCGCCTTGGCAGTCCCCATCGTTATTTCATTGATTTCGAATAACGGAGTTTGCAATGCTATTCTAAGCTCAGACACGGTAAAAGAGCCATTGGTCTTCCCGATACCTGAGCGGTTTCCTTCATATTTCACCCGTCCATCCAACACCCCTGAAAGGGAAAAACCGTCATTTGCCTGAATAGCATCGATGCGATCAATGTGAACCTGAGACAGATCGGATGTTATCTGGTAGCGGCCTGATGGATTTTTTCCTTTTATAATTGCATTGCCGGTAATGGTACCGTCCGCCAGATGAACCTGGAATTCCATCTTTTTATTGTCCACCAACAGGTACGATAGCTGGGGAGATACGCGGGCACTGTCGATATGAATCATTTTTTTGTTTTTAAGATTCAGGTTTGCATCGGTGATTTTCAGACCTGGGGGAAGGACTGATGGACGAAGCGTTTTTGCTTCCAAGGTTAATGTCGGTTCGATTGCTGAAAGTTGGCTATTCAGATAAACTTTTACTGCTTCTGCAGGAAACAGCACATATAAAAAAAGGGCTGCAATCATTATTGTGTAGAGCAGGTAGGCAAAAAAGGCTTTTAATGAAACCATAAGCGTTGTTACATCTCCAGTGTTTCTACCTGAAATACCGAATTGAGTAGATCGGCTTGCTGCTCACCGGTCGAGATGGAAAGCCTCTTTATTGATAGCATATCCTTTGATGTTTCAATACCATGCAGGTAGGCTAAAAGTTGTGGCATGGTGATCTCTTTTAACTTCATTTCCACCATTGAACGTCTGTACGGTGTGTCCTTTATGGGAGTGGTCGTTGGTTTCATATAGGCGATATGGCTTTTTACACCCGTTTTTCCCGCCAGCGTATCCAAAAAGGAGAAAAGTGTAAATCCCTTCCTCCGTGCATCCAAATGACGCTTTGCCTGATCCGATTTGTCCGCGGCTTTACGGTATTCAGCTTGCAGGTGCCGGATTTGTACCAGTTCCTGCTCACGGGTTGTTATCATCCGGGACAACCGAGTGTTTTTATCAAACAAGGGGAAAACCATGAATTGCAGCACGATAAAAATAACAACAACCATAGCCGCCACTGCAACGCTTATTTTTTCCCTTTTGTTGAGTTTGATTCCCATGGCCTTTTAAAAATCCATCTTCAATTTAAATCGTACCCGTTTCCCTGATTTCTCTAGGTCGGCAGAGCTAATTGTCACACTGGTGAATATCGTTGTTTTTTCCAGCCTGTTTTTAATGTCGTTGACCGTATTAAATGTATTCGTGCTTCCCGACAATACAACATTGTCAGTGCTTACCACCATACGCTTAACATTAACATCCACAGATTTCGGTATTTCAAGACTTAATGCGTTCAAGATGTCGATGATCCGAACACGTGCACCGGGCAAATCAGGATAAACACTTCCCTCTCCCGTCTGTGTCATTTTAATTTGCATCTGTTGCAAGGGATTTACAACCCGGGATATTTCTGGAAAGGTGCTCGTAAAAACCGACGTGATTTTCCTGTCTAATTCGGTGAGGTTTTTTTCTTTGTCTTTGACAGCAAAAATCTGGTCAGCCATCATTGTGGTCAAAACAATCAAAATAAAGATGGCTGTCGTGATAATTTTCCCACGATATTCGTTCCAATAGTGTGTAAGAGTAGACTGCTCGGTTGAAAAGTTGATTCCACCGATGGACTCAGCCTCAACCAACGCAAGGGCCAGTGCCATGTCAAAACGGCCGGATTTCCATTCTGAAGATTCCGGAATATTTTGGAGCCTTGGAAAAGTTCGAAGCACTTCGATGGACGCAATGGGAGTGCCGGACAGCGAGGCATTCTCAATATCCTCACCGAATATTGAGGATTGAGGACCTGAGGAAAAAACGGATGCGGGAACGATTGAAATATCCTGACTTTCCTTTAAAGCGGTAATGGTCCTATTGATATTTGTTTCCAGGCTTCGAAGGATCGGGGTCCCTTTAACCCCCACCGGAAATCTGCGAACAAGACGAACGCTTCCCGAAGAAACAGCATAAACCGTATGGTATCCCCCACCAGTATCAATTAAAAGTAAATCTTCACCGTCCCCTTTTATTTTTGAGATACATCGGGCCGTTGCATACCCGATGGGCAAAATCGTCGCCGGTCTTAAATTCACCGAGCCAAGGAGGTCAACAACCTTTTGAATATGTTCTTTGGGGATGGAAAAAGCAAGAAGATCCTGGTGACCCTCCCGCTTTACAGCTTCAAAATCGAAAACCAACTCTTCGACCGGTATCGGCAGGGTCGGTTCCAGTTCAAAGGGTAAAATCTGCCTGATTTTTTTATTGTCATTGAAGGGGATGGAAATGTTTCTGAAAGAGACAAAAGTGGTAGGAATTCCCAAAATACAGGAAACACCTGTGAGTCTGAGTTGATCGACCATGGTTTCCAATGCATTTTTTATCCCTTCATCATCTGTTTTTTCCACAGAAATGGGATAAAATCCGTGCGAAACCAGTTCACTACCCTTGAAACCGACGTCAAGCAGCACGGCAGTAACCGATTCTTCTCTAATTTCAAGGCCCAGGACCTTACGGCTCATTTTTATTTATCTGTTTACGCTGTTGCAATGTTTGTGTAAAAAACTGATATTAAACTATATATCTCATTCTACTTGCCAAATCAAGGTTTTGCAAACCCATCTGCCGGACTCTTTCTCTTTGTCCCGCTGAACGACCACATCGACGGTGGAGGTGTTATTATGGCGCGTTGCTTTTGAGACGATGCGAAACAGGTTGGTCGAAACCGTGGTCAGGCCATTGTCAATGGTAACGTCGCCAACGCCTGGAACATTTTTGTACCATTGGGAATCAGTTATTTTGTTGATAAAAGCCTCATCTGCTTTGGCAATCCGATAATCCACCAGCGCCTGGGATAGATCTGCATTATCAGAGGGTAGAATGGCCGCAAGGACTACCTCATCTGCGGTAGAGATATTGATCCTTCCATCAAAAGTGAACCTCCCGTCATCTGTTGCCGACAAACCATGAACCGTTACGAGGGAAGAGAGGCCACCAACGGCGCCTGCGCCCTGGAAAAGTTCCGGGGTAACCCCTTGAACCAGTGCAATCTCTCCCAGGTGATCGATGGGACCGTTTTTGCAGCCATAAGGCGGATCCAAATCCTCATAATAGTCGGATTCAGCGCCGCTTAACCCGGTAATGGCTTCATCATCGCCGTCGTCCATCCAGTCCTTCAAGGAATTGATAATCATGTTAGGATCACTTTCCGGCGCGTTTTCAAAACTGTC
>DAOWNV010000011.1 GCA_030642405.1 Desulfosarcina sp. | reverse complement strand
GACGAAATCGGGAATGCCTGAGACACCGGCAAAGAAAGTATGCTCGGAGGCTTCTGCGGCAACCTGGCCCGTAAGGTCAATTATGTGGGCCACATTCATGGAGATCATGCGGTTGTGCTGGCCGATGATGAATGGATCGTTCACATAATCCGAAGGCCTAAAATCTACACCGGGATTATCATGTAGGAATTCATATAGGTTCTGGCTGCCGATGGCGCACGATGCTACCAGTTTGCCGTCATTGAGTCCCTTTCTGCGGTTGGTGATAACGCCGGAAGCGTACAAGTGCATGACATCGTCCGTAATGTATTGGGAATGAAAACCAAGGTCGTTTTTTTCCGCCAGGGATTTGACCGTTGCCTGGGATGCGGCATCAAGGCCGATTTGCAGGGTCGAGCCATCTTCGATGAAACGGGCGATGTGTTTCCCTATTTGTTCGGCACCCTCTATTTGCCCTCGCGGAACGATAGAGACAATGTTCTCTTCATGCTCCACGATAGCATGAACATTGTTTACATGAATGAAGCTCTGACCCATAGTTCTTGGCATTTTGGGATTGACTTGGGCGATTACCAGATCGGCGCTTTGGGCTGCTGCCAGGGTTACATCCACCGAAACGCCGAGGCTCATCCATCCGAAATCATCCGGAGGCGAGACCTGCACCAGTGCGACATGAATGGGCATCTTTCGGGAGAGGAAAAGACCAGGTACATCGGACATGTTCATTGGGGTAATAAACCGCATATAGCGGGCAATTTTTTCTGTTTTCGCAGATCCCAGATAGATGGTTCGAATATTGAGACTTTGGTCGCTGGTTTTGTCCGCAATTTCGGACAAAGATGTTGTTTCACGGCTCATAAGCCGGACGATTTCCAGCCCGCTGATGTAGATGGCGGCTTCTGACAGCACCCGGACCAGTTCCTGGGGTTCACCGCAGGCACTACCGATGAAAACCCGTTGGCCGGGACGAATCATGGCAATGGCTTCTTTTGCCGTTCGTTGTTTTTCTACATATGCGTCTGCCCAGTAAATCGACCGTTTCACTATTTGTCTCCTGATTCCACGCTCTCTAAAATGAAGCGGCAATCCGCTACAGTGGCCCCATCACCTTCGGTATGAACTAGTAAAGGATTAATGTCCAGTTCCTTAATTTCAGGATGGTCGGTCACAAGATCAGAAAGCCTCACAAGCATTTTTTCGATGGTACCGATATCGGCCTTAGGTTGTCCACGGTAGCCGGAAAGGAGTTTATAGCATTTAATGCTGCGAACCATATTCCTGGCACAGTTGCGGCTTAAAGGGGCCAGCCGGAAGGCTACATCCTGGAATACTTCCACAAAAATACCGCCGAAGCCGAACATGATCAAGGGACCGAAAATGGGGTAACGTGTCATGCCCAAAATAACTTCATGACCTTTTGGTGCAAGCTTTTGGATCAACACTCCTTCGATCTGAGCATCCGGGCTGTAATTTTTTGCATTGTCAACAATCGTTTGAAACGCATCCTCTGCTTCCTGCCGATTGTTCGGACCGACAATGACACCGCCGGCATCGGATTTGTGGATGATTTGCGGTGACACGATCTTCATGACTACAGGGTATCCCATTTGATCGGCTGTCGTTCCGGCTTCTTCCTTGGTTTTTGCCAATTTTGTAGGCAGCACATTGAACCCATAGCATTTCAGCAATTCCGTACCGCCGATTTCGCCAATGTATGTCTTACCCTGATCCATTGCCCCGGAAATGATTTCCGATGCCCGTTGTTTATCGTACTTGACCCGAAAGGGTGCCAGATGCTGGCGATTGAGCCATCGCGAATAACGGTAAAGTGCACCAAACGTTTTTGCTGCACTTTCCGGAAAACGATAGACGGGCACGCCGTTTTCCTGCAAATACTTTACGCCTGCGGAAACATCGATGATTCCCATGAAACAGCACAAGATAGGTTTATGAGAGCGCTGAGCGATTCGTACAATGGCTTCGGCCGTGCCGATTGCGTTGGTCATGCTTTGAGGTGTAAGGATGACAAGTGCACCGTCAACACCCTCATCTTTGATCACGGCGGTCAGGGCATTCTTATAACGATCTTGGGCTGCATCACCGATGATATCGACTGGGTTGTTTACATTGGCGGTTTCTGGAAGGTGACTTTTAAGGACTTCCACGGTTTCCTCGTCAAAACCGGCCAGTTCCAGGCCTGAAGAGACCGTCATGTCTGTGGCAACAATGCCGGGTCCACCTGCATTGGTAACAATGGCTACCCGATTTCCCAAAGGAACCTTGCGCCGCATTTTTCCCAGTGAACTTTCGTTTTTATAGGCGAATGCGATACCGAAATCAAACAGCTCATTGATTGAATCCACCCGGATGATACCGCTTTGAGCAAAAATAGCTTCATAAACCGCTTCGCTACCTGCCAACGATCCAGTGTGAGAAGCGGCTGCCTGGGCACCTGCACTGGTTCGACCGGACTTGATGGCCAATACCGGTGTTGGGCGGTCGCCTCCGGTGATCTCCTTGACCGCTGCGATAAACTCAGGCCCTCTTTGCAGTTCTTCAATATAGAGCATGATGACTTCAGTTTCCGGATCGGCGTGAAAATAGCGAAGCAGGTCCAGCTCATCCACATCGGCTTTGTTGCCGATGGAAACAAATTTTGAGAATCCGAAATCCTTGTCCGCGGCAAAATCAAGAACAGCTGTGCAAAGAGCTCCGCTTTGAGAGATAAAAGAGATGTTGCCCGCTGCCGGCATGCGAGATGAAAAACTGGCATTGAGTCGCACATCGGCTATTGGATTGATCACCCCTAGGCAGTTAGGCCCGACAACACGAACCCCGGCTTCCCGACACATATCCACGATCCTCTGTTCGATGACCAGTCCTTTGCCGCCAACCTCCTTGAATCCGGCGGAAACGATAACTACTGCCTTAACCCCTTTGTCGATGGAATGTTTGATTGCTGTCTCTGCTAGAACCGGCGGCAGGATAATAATGGACAGGTCGATTGTGTCCGGGATATCCAGGATGTCCGAATAGGCGTGTACGCTGGCAATGGATTTCGCTTTGGGGTTGACCGGATACAAGGTTCCGGTAAATCCTCCTTTTAAAATGTTGACAAAAATATCATGGCCCACTTTTCCAGGTATACTGGATGCACCAACCACGGCTACGGATGATGGATTAAACAACGCATCAAGACCTTCCATTTTCGTACCTACTTTTTTCTTGTTGATGTTTCTCAGTCTATGTAAAAGTGACAAAAGGGTTTTTTCGAAAAGCCCTTTTGTCGCTCATCGATTTTGCACTCAAGCATATGTTGGTTACATATTTACCGCTACAGTAAGTTTTTAAAAAAGTCATTTCCTTTGTCGTCCACAAGAATAAACGCCGGGAAATCTTTTACAGTGATCATGTATATAGCTTCCATACCCAATTCCGGATATTCCAATACCTCAACCGATGTTATGCACTCTTTGCCCAATAGGGCGGCCGGCCCACCTATGGAACCAAGGTAGAACCCGCCGTGTTTCTTACAGGAATCCGTCACCTGTTGAGACCGGTTGCCTTTAGCCATCATCACCATAGATCCACCCTGGGCTTGAAAGATGGGAACATAGGGATCCATTCGTCCGGCTGTTGTCGGGCCGAAGGATCCGGATGCGTATCCTTTTGGTGTTTTCGCCGGACCTGCGTAGTAAATGATATGGTCTTTCAGATATTGGGGAAGCCCCTGACCGCTGTCTAACCGTTCTTTGAGTTTTGCATGGGCGATATCCCTGCCCACAACGATCTTGCCGGATAGTTTCAAGAGGGTGGCCACCGGGTATCGGGTTAAGATGTTCCTGATATCGTCTATGGATTGATTCAGATCGATAGATACGGCTTCTTTGTTATCGCCCTGAGGTTCCTGGAAAAAACGTGCCGGGTCGGTTTCCAGTTTTTCCAGGAAAATTCCTTTGGCAGTGATCTTCGCCTTGATGTTTCGATCGGCACTGCAGCTGACACCCATACCTATGGGGCATGAAGCTCCGTGTCTCGGCAGGCGCACCACCCGGATATCGTGGCAGAAGTACTTGCCGCCGAATTGTGCGCCGATGCCCAGCTGTTGTGCCTTGGTCAGCAGTTCTTGTTCCAGTTCAAGATCCCGAAAACCGTGGCCGGTCACACTACCTTTTGTCGGCAGATGATCGAGGAATCCGGCTGAAGCCATTTTTACCGTTTTCAGATTGAATTCCGCGGAAGTTCCTCCAACGACGAACGCCAGGTGATAGGGAGGGCAGGCAGACGTACCCAGCGTTTTCATCTTCGCCGTGAGAAAATCCACCAAGGTGTCCGGATTGAGGACAGCTTTGGTTTCCTGAAAAAGATAGGTTTTGTTGGCCGAACCACCGCCTTTTGCGATAAACAGGAATTTATAGGCGTCACCTTCGGTGGCGTAAATTTCCACCTGAGCCGGCAAGTTGCACCCTGTGTTTTTTTCTTCATACATGGAAAGGGGTGCATTCTGGCTATAGCGCAGGTTTGTTTTTGTATATGCGTTGAACACACCTTTGGACAGTGCCTCTTCATCGCAAAAGCCCGTCCAGACCTGCTGTCCCTTTTGCCCCATGACAATGGCGGTACCTGTATCCTGGCACATGGGAAATTCCATTTCAGCGGAAATCACCGCATTTTTCAGCATTTCAAAAGCAACATACCTGTCGTTGTCCGAGCTGTCAGGATCTTTCAAGATTTTTTCCAACTGGGCAAGATGGTTTGACCGCAGCAGGTGGGAAACATCTTTGAATGCTGATTCGGCCAGAAACGCCAGACCTTCCTGGGTAATCTTGAGGACTATCCGCCCATTGAATTCAGCCGTGGAAACGTGATCGGCCGTTAGAAAACGGTATTCGGTATCATCATCCCCCAGAGGCAGCAGTTCACTGTACTTGAATTCGACCATTTTTTAATCTCTTTCTCTTTTTCCTTACTTAAATGCGTTGGTGTATACTATTTAATGGATAAGAGCGATAGATTAAGGGGTGATCTTATGCATTGTCAAGATGTTTAGGAGAGCAGCCGGATCATGCATTCATCTTTTTCCAACCAGAGACAGTTGAGCCATTTTTGAAATTCTCTTTTGAATTGCGGGTCGTGCAGATAGTCGCCCATGAGTTCTTGATCAATGGGAATAGTTTTTACATGAACCTTAATTTGTTTTACCCGACCGCAGACAAAATCCCAGAAACTGCATGTTCCATGTGGATAAGCAATGGTGACATCCACGATATGCTGTAATTTGTCTCCCATGGCCCCTAACACAAATGCTATGCCGCCGGCTTTGGTACGCAACAGATTTGTATAAGGCGATCGCTGTTTTTCATGCTTTTCTTTGGTAAATCGGGTTCCCTCGACAAAGCTCATGATTGAAACGGGAATATGCCTGAATTTTTCGCAGGCACGTTTAGTAATTTCCAAGTCCTTTCCGATCAGATGCGGGTTCTTTTTAAGAAAAGACCTATTGTATCGTTTCATGAATGGGAAATCCAACGCCCACCAAGCCTGCCCTAAAAGGGGAAACCAGAAAAGCTCCTTTTTCAGGAAAAATTTCAAAAAAGGGATCTTACCAAAAAAGACATTTTGAAGAACCAGAATGTCGACCCAGGATTGGTGGTTGGACACAACCAAATACCAACCTTTGGGATTCAGATTCTCCAAACCAACAACGTCCCATTGGATCATCGAAAATAACTTCTGGTTGAAATTGTTCACCGCTATCCAAAAGTTAGCGATAGCAGTAAGAACTTTACGACAGATGTTTTGTGCCCATTTGAAGGGCAGCATTATTTTTATCAGGGCTACAATGAAAATAGGGGTGCAACAAAATATCGTATTGAGCGTATAGAGCATGATCGATAAGCTACCGCGGATTCCTTCAAATAGAGAGTTATTCATGTTCGTCCTTGTTTTTATGATGTTATTTTGATTCAGCGATGGGGCTATTTTTAGGGAAAGGGGGAAAGGGTACAAGGAAAGTGTTGTTGTTGACAAAAGTTTTACAAAAGATATTGAACATAATTTTGCCGAATTGACAAATTGTGTTGATTCTGGCAGTTTGCATCGATTCCTATGGAGAAAGCTTATTTTCTTAACCATTTTTGATTTTGTAATTTCAACTCTATGCTCCCAAAAACACTATTCAATCATCCAAAAATCAAGCTGTTTTTTGCTCTTTCTCGAACCCCTCACGGGATCATCGATATTGCCACACCGGCTTTAGCGGCCTTGTTATGCCTTGGTGCATTTCCTTGTTTCAGCACCATTTTATTGGGGGTGATTACCGTATTTGCCGGATACACAGCTGTGTACGCTTTAAACGATTTGGTGGATTACCGTGTGGACAAGGAGAAAATTCAAGCCGGAGGATATAAAGGGGATGAGGATTACCTGGATTTAGATGGCGTGCTGGTGCGTCACCCCCTGGCCAAAGGGGTGCTGACCTATTCCGAAGGCCTTGTATGGGCCGGTGGATGGGCGTTGGTGGCAATGATTGGGGCTTGGGTCCTCAATCCGGTATGCTTTTTTCTTTTTCTTGCAGGCGGTCTTTTTGAGGCTGTCTACTGCTCGCTGTTACGGGTAACACCGCTACGGGCGATCATAAACGGCATCGTTAAATCAATGGGTTCCGTGGCGGCCGTTTACGCCGTGAACCCTGATCCCTCCGTTTTTTTTCTACTGGTTCTGTTCAGTTGGGTCTTTTTCTGGGAGATCGGTGGGCAGAACATCCCCAACGACTGGACGGACATGGAAGAGGACCGGTGGTTCATGGCAAGGACGATTCCTGTAGAACTTGGTAAGACGCGTGCGGGGTTACTGGCTCTTATCTGTCTCGTCGCGGCTTTTTTCTTGACTTTCTTTTTGCTATGTATCTCCCCACTATCTTTTAGCCTATTTTACTTGTTGGTCGTTGCCGGTCTGGGGGTCTGGCTCCTTTTGTTTCCCGTCCTGCACATGGTGGAGGAAAACAACCGGCGGTGGGCCATGGATCTTTTCAATAAGGCCAGTCACTTTCCTTTGAGTATTCTTTTCGTGGTGCTGGTTCGAATACTGATAGGTTGACGTAATGAATTCAACGAACCCGTTTTTTTCCCACATGCGCAACACAAATGCCATTGGTCATGGTTTTCCAGTGTACTTCTTCTAATCCAACATCCTCCAGCAGAATTCCCAATTCATCGGGTAGAGGAAACATGCGGATCGTTTCGGGCAGGCAAGCATATGATTTGGCTGAACCAGCCAGGAGTTGGCCGAGGACAGGCATGATATTAAACGAATAGAAATCGTACAGGTACCGAAACACAGGATTTGTCGGCTGCGAGAATTCCAGACACAAGAATCGCCCGCCGGGTCTGAGGACCCGGACCATCTCTGTAAATCCTTGTTTCAAGTGTGTGACATTGCGGATTCCGAAACTGACGATTGCACAGTCAAAGATGTTGTCGGGAAAGGAGATCTGTTCAGCATCCCCTTGGACATAGCTTATGTGGGACAAAGCTGAATAAGGGTCGATTTTATGGCGACCGGCTTGAATCATGGCGCGATTGATGTCATAGATTGTTACATGGCCTTTTGGACCTGTGCGCCTTGCTGCTAAAATGGCAAGATCGCCGGTGCCGCCGCACACATCCAATATCCGATCTCCTACCTGGATGTTTAACATACGAACGGCAGCTCGTTTCCATGCGTGCTGGATACCGAAGCTGAGCAGCGAGTTCATGAAGTCGTATTTTGGGGCCACGCGGTTAAAGTGGATCCTCACCGCATCGACTTTTTCTATTTCATCATATTCGAGGGTGCCGAAGTGGGCTCTGCCGGTTGAGAGGATAAAATCGTCCAGCTGCTCTTTCCGCTTGTTTTTATCGAACCAGCTTGGATTTTCCCAGAGGGACATTTTTTATTCTTTCCGTTTAAAATGCATTAAATAATTCATTCGTGTATCCCGGCAAAGGGACGCTAACCCGACAAAGGGAATGTACCGAAGTCCGGACAGATTTTCAAAAGAAAGTCCGGTATCGATTCCCGACTGCTTCAATTCTTTTGGTGTTACAAGTTTTTTATATTGGTGCGTACCTTTTCGCACGATGCCCGCGATATATTCGGAAAAAAGAATCACCAGCAGCCGGGAGAGCCAGGTTCGGTTCACTGTGGCGAAAAAAAGGTCGCCGCCGGGCCTGACCAATCGAGAACAGGCCTTGATGATAGATTCCGGCCGGGGAACGTGTTCCAAAAGCTCCATGCAAACCGTTACGTCGTAACAATCCGGAGCCTCTTCGGCCAGCGTTTCTGCTGTGATCATCCGGTAATCGATAGCAAGACCGCTTTTTCTCATGTGCGTACGAGCAACAGTCAGAGAGGCTTGTGCCATGTCGATTCCTGTAACCAGTCCACCAGCTGCCGCCATGGCTTCGGAGAGCAGGCCACCGCCGCAACCGACATCAAGTACCTTTTTCCCGGTAAGATCGGTTCGATCCCTTACATATGCCAGGCGTACCGGGTTGATGTCATGAAGGGCTTTGAATTCTCCTGATTCATCCCACCAGATTTCGGCCATGGCGGTGAAACGGGAAATTTCATCGGTGTCGATGTTATCGGTTTGAATCATTGTGGTTGGTGGTGGATCCGGATGCTTTCCGTTTTGTATTTTATCACCAATCTATTACGGCCTGTTATAGTGGCAATTGCCGCAAGGTGAAATTTATAATCCAGTCTGCTTTTACCTGTCAATCCGTTTTTGCTTGATCCTGTTGAATCCAATTAGATTCCAATTTAGCTCAATCCACTTTCCAGAAATGATGAAATTTGATACGGTCACTATAATTGTCAGGGGATATGGGGAACTGTCCCATTGGTATGCCGTGGGATATCACCAGGATATTCACGTCCATTGCAGGAAAGGAATATGGTCAATGAAGGTATGGAAAAAAAACATTGCCTGGTTGCTTGTGGTGTCGTCGATTTGGATCGGTTTAGGCAAAGCCCCCATCTGCCATGCTGCCACACTGCTCGCCCAGGCGGATATGGCACCCATCACCCGGCATGAGCCCAGGATCATGTTTGCAGCGGAGAAGAACATACCTGCCTCAAGAGCAACCGACGGTGAGAAAAAAGGTGTCGGCAACTGGGTCTGGATTGGTTTGGGCGTTCTGGCTGTCGGTGGTTTGGCTCTGGCAATCGGAGGAGGAGGTGGTGATGATGAAAGTTCTTCCCCTCCCAATCAGGCAGGGAGTGTTACGGTTGGGTGGTGATACAACTATTTTTCAGCCTTTTAAAGAAGGGACGGATGATGAAAACAAGGCCATTTAATTGCCGTGCCTTTCGCGGTCTACTCTTTGTGATTCTGTTTGTCTTTCAGTTCTTGGCCTGCGGTGATGGCGGAGAATCCACCAGTGACGTCTCTTCCGATTCCGGATCGGTGAGTTTCAGGCTCTTATGGTCAAATCCAATCGGCAACGACCCTGTGTATCTGCCGCAATCGCCCGGTGGAGACATCTGTGACGACTATGAAATCGATACAATAAACGTATCTTTGACGGACGCTGCCGGTATTTTCGTTGCCACCGGCAGTTGGCCCTGTGCTGCCCATACGGGTACACTATCCGAAGTGCCTGTGGGAACCGGCATGGCACTTACCATTTCCGGGGTTGTTGGCGGTAATGTGGATTGGCAGGCGCAGGTTTCGCCTGTTTCCGTATCAAGTGGCCAAAATACGAATCTCGGAGAAGTGGAGATGGTTTCGGTCAGCGGAGACAAAGAGCCCCCATCGGTAACATCCCGCTATCCGGCCGAGGATGGTGCAGATGTTGCCACAAATGTTTCCATACGGGCAACATTCAATGAAAGGGTCGTCGCTGCATCCATTAATTCTTCAACCTTTACCGTTTCCAAGTCCGGTTTGGCCACGCCCATAGAAAGCACGGTGAGATACAATTCCGCTTCTCTGACGGCAAAAATAACACCCATTGTAAATCTGACACCTTCTACTGAGTACACGGCAACCCTATCGACGGCTGTAGAAGATTTGTCGGGTAACCCGTTGGCTGCCGATGAAAGCTGGACCTTCACGACCGGAGCCGGTGAATCTCAGTCTTTAATTTGGGACAACGGTAATTGGGACGCAACCCACTGGAACTAAAAATGAAAAGTACCATACGATAGGAGGAAATCAAAATGAAATCAACAACTCAATGGATAGGTTTTATTATGGGCGTTGTCGTACTGTTCTCGGTATCATCATGGGCCGGACCTTTATCCATACCCAACGACTTTAATGCGGGCGAACCTGCCGTGGCAGACCAGGTGAACGCCAATTTTGGTGCAGTCAAGGGTGCTGTCGATGACAACGATTCACGAATCACAACCAATGCGGACAGTATCGCCGGCAAGCAAAATTTGGTTACCGCCTCGTGCCCTGAAGGAGAATCCATCCGGTCGATCAATGCCGATGGCACAGTGCTTTGTGAGCAGCATGATACCGGGGGCGGCGGCGGCGGCGATATCACCGCTGTCCACGCAGGAACCGGCTTGAGCGGCGGTGGTGAAACCGGTGAGGTCACGATTGATGCCGATGCTGCATATTTGCAGCGCAGGGTGACGGGTGCCTGTCCTGCCGGAGAATCAATTCGAACGATTAACGATGATGGTTCTGTGGTTTGCGAAAAGAACGACACGCAAAACGATGTAATGGATACTGTTGCTTATGCGTATGTTTCCACAGAGGGTGTAATCCAATCCGGTTCGTTAAACGTAAGCTGTAATTTGCTTACTTCTCCAGACAGGTACGAAATAACCATTACGGACGTAGAAAATAATCCTTTGGATTATAATCTTATGGATTTTATCACTTTGGTGACCCCCATTCACAATGAGCCAAGGATGGCAACCGTCAACGGTTCCGGTGGAAAGCTGATCATTTATCTGTTTAATGCAGATGGAAATGCAGTTCAATCCAGTTTTCAGTTTATCATCTATGAACAATCCTAAGGATTGTGGTAACGCAGTCAACGAGGAGGCAGATCATGACCAGGTTGTATCCTGTGGTCATTGCGCTGAGTATCGTTTCCATCATTGTTTCTTGTGCATCCCGGCAACGGATCGAAAAAGCTCCCCCGGCGAAACTCGTGGAAATCATTCTTGCAAAGGATATCAATGACACGGGTATGGTTGGACTGCCCGTGAACTCGACAAATACCTTCGATACGGAAGACAACCGGGTTGTTGCACTTGTCGTGCTTGAAAATTTTTCCGGCAAGCATGATATCAGATGGGAATGGGTTGATCCTACCGGTGATCCTTATGTAGTCACGGACAATTTTCCACTTACGGTCCAAAAGGGGAAATACCTCCCACAGGTGACTGCCTGGCATCAAATATCCCTAAAGAATGAACCCGCCGCAGAGATTCCGGGTAAATGGTCGGTTCGCATTTTTGTTGATGACGAACTGATCCAATGGAAGCAATTTTATGTGAGTATTTTCAACCCATTAAAATTACCGGAAGATATTTCTTTAAGATACTTTCCAGAAGATTGGGCCTTGATTATCGGCATCGAAGACTATGATCGGCTGCCCAGTGTACCGTATGCACGAAAAGATGCACGGTTTGTTCATGATTATTTCAACCGGATACTTGGTGTTCCACAGGAAAACATCATTACCCTGATTGATCATGATGCCACCAAGGCCCGGATTCAGAATTATTTGAAACAATATATTTCTTCCAATGTCGGAAACGATACCAGATTATACATTTATTTTGCCGGACATGGCATGCCGGTGGGAAAAAAGGGAGAGCCATACCTGGTGCCTTTTGATGCAGATATCCGTTTTATCGAAGAGACCGGCTATAAATTGAATGCATTTTTCCATGACCTTGAGCAGCTATCAACCAAACGTGTTTTTGTGTTTTTCGACACCTGTTTCAACGGCATGGCTTCACGGTCTGAAGAGATGCTGATTACATACAATCAGCAAGTACCGGTTAAGTTTGAAAGCGTGAAACCTTTGACCAATTCCATTATCTTTTTCAGCGGGACTTCCCCAGGTGAAACAAACCATGCATTCGATAGGCTGGAACATGGTTTGTTTACCTTTTATCTGTTGTGGGGGTTAAATGGCAAGGCAGATACAGACGGTGATGGCTGGACCAGCGTCGATGAAATTTATGGATTTGTCTACAGGAATGTGAAGGAGGAATCACGCCGCACTCAATCGAAACAAACTCCGACCATTGTTCCACCCGCAGGTAAGATGAAGGATGTTACGTTGAGCGGGAGTGTCAGGTAGGCTGTGTGCAATCAAGCCTGTTGGGGATTGTCAACTTTTACTTACTTGCTTGCTTCTTCTCCATCATCATTTTCCTCAAAGCGACGCGCCATTGCACTGGATTCACTTCAAGATCGTACCATGATTTTTGACAACTCAATGCACTGTATGGAGGGCGTTTGGTCGTTGTCGGGAACTCAGCGGTAGTGATGGGATGGATCGGTATCTCCCGGTCAATCAAACCGAGTTGGATGCCCTCTTCCTGGATAGCAACGGCAAAGTCGTACCAACTGGTCACTCCCGCATCGGACCAATGGTAAACACCTCTCAATGATGTTTTTCTCACCACTGCCCAAATGGCCGTGGACAACGTCGTCGCCCATGTGGGGGAGCCTACCTGATCAGCCACGACCTTGATCTCATCCCGTTCGTTCATCAACCGAAGCATGGTCAGAACAAAGTTGTT
Source organism: Desulfosarcina sp. (assembly GCA_030642405.1). Taxonomy (GTDB): domain Bacteria; phylum Desulfobacterota; class Desulfobacteria; order Desulfobacterales; family Desulfosarcinaceae; genus Desulfosarcina. The sequence continues at coordinate 7,500 of DAOWNV010000011.1, read as the reverse complement.
TCCGTATTGGCTGTAAAGCCAGGAGGTCCGGATAATCACAAAATTATCGATGGTTTTCGAAATGTTGATTTCGCCCCGGCGTTTGGACTGGCCGTAGACGCCGAGGGGCGTGCAGGGGGCATCCGGCGAATAGGGAGTGCAGGCGGTTCCGTCGAAAACGTAGTCGGTGGAAACGTGGATAACGCGGCAGCCCGTTTGCCCGGCTGCCAGGGCAAGGTTTCCAGGCCCGGTTGCATTAACAAGATATGCCGGGTCGGCTTCCTCTTCCGATCGGTCCACATCGGTATAGGCGGATGCATTGACGATGACGTCCGGTCTTTCCTTTTCAACCATGTTCTGAACCGACCGGGTGTCGGTGATGTCAAATTCCGGCAGGTCAAGGGAAACGGATACGAGGGGTGACGGAATGGTCCGTGTCAGTGTCGTTCCCAGCTGTCCCTTGGCGCCTATGATCAGAACTTTCATGAAAAAACCTCGGCATTTTTAAAAGTATTCCCATTTTCATCCTTCTCGGATACCAGGGGTCTGCCATCAATCGGCCACCGGATATTCAGGTCGGGATCGTTCCAGCAAATGCAGCGTTCATGTTCCGGTGCGTAGTAGTCCGTGGTTTTATACAAAAATTCCGCTACGTCGCTGACCACCAGAAAACCGTGGGCAAAGCCTTCAGGGATCCATAGCTGCCGTTTATTTTCCGCCGAAAGGTGTTCTCCCACCCACTTTCCGAAAGTCGACGATGATCTGCGAATATCAACCACCACATCAAAGACTTCCCCTGCAATCACCCGTACCAGTTTTCCTTGGGGCTGCCGGATCTGATAATGAAGGCCTCGAAGCACATTTTTTGCCGATTTGGAATGGTTGTCCTGAACGAAGGTGGCACCTATCTTCGTTTTTTCCTTAAATCGTTTCTCATTGAAACTCTCGAAGAAAAAGCCCCTGTCGTCACCGAACACGGTCGGCTTAACAATGAGAACATCCGGTATTTGTGTTGGAGTGATATTCATGGCCTACTCTTCAGTTGCTCCGTTAATTACATCCGGCAAGCTTTGGTTTTCAAGAAAACCAAAACCAGGTTGATTGAATTGGTTCGCTTTTTTGTTTAATATCCTCAACAGGTACTGGCCGTACCCGTTTTTCTTCATTGCGTCGCCCAGTTTTTCGAGTTGTTCGTCGGAGATGAAGCCCGACCGCCAGGCAATCTCTTCGGGGCAGGCTATTTTGAGCCCCTGCCGGCGCTCCAGGATCTCCACAAAACGCGAAGCCTCGAGCAGGGAGGCATGGGTTCCGGTGTCCAGCCAGGCATATCCTCTGCCCATGAGGGAAACTTCCAGTTTTCCCATCTTCAGGTAGCGCTGGTTGACATCTGTAATTTCCAGTTCACCACGGGCAGACGGTTTGATGTCCCTGGCTATCTCCACCACCTGATGGTCGTAAAAGTAAAGGCCGGTAACGGCAAAATCCGATTTCGGGTGCTCCGGTTTCTCCTCGATGTCCACCACTTTGCCGTCTGTGTCAAAGGCGACAACGCCGTACCGTTGTGGGTCGGTGACCTGGTACGCGAAGACCGTCGCCACGTCTGATTTTCGATTCGCTACCGACAGGTGTTTGGAGAGGTTGTGGCCATGGAAGATATTGTCACCCAGAACCAGCGCGCTGGGGTTCGAACCGATAAAATCGCTGCCGATAATAAAAGCCTGGGCCAACCCTTCCGGTTTTTTTTGTACTGCATAGGAGAGGTTGATTCCCCATTTGCGGCCATCTCCCAGCAACTGCTCGAACCTGGGGGTGTCCGCAGGGGTGGATATGATCAGGATTTCCCGAATACCTGCCAGCATGAGCGTGGTCAGCGGGTGGTAGATCATCGGTTTGTCATAGACAGGTAGTAGTTGTTTGGAGATGGCGATGGTAAGGGGAAACAGCCGGGTGCCGCTGCCGCCGGCCAGGATGATACCTTTTCTTTGCATAATCACTTTCGCTTGTCGTAGTTGGTTTCCATCCAGTTCTGGTAGTCACCGTCTTTTACGTTTTTCACCCATTGAGCATGGTTCAGATACCACCCAATGGTTTTACTGATTCCAGTTTCGAATGTCTCTATGGGTGCCCACCCAATTTCTTTTTTAATTTTAGTTGCATCAATGGCATAGCGCTGATCATGGCCGGGTCTATCTTTAACAAAAGTAATCAGAGTGTCATGGCAGCGGTTATCTTCCAATGGCGTCAGCTCGTCCATGATCGTACAGATGGTTCGTACGATGTTCAGGTTGGTTTTTTCGCTGTTTCCGCCGATGTTGTAAACTTCTCCGGGTGTGCCTTTGTCGAGAACGGCGATGATGGCCCGGCAATGGTCCTCTACATACAGCCAATCCCGAATATTGGATCCGTCCCCATAAATGGGTATGGGTTTTCCGGTCAAGGCATGATCGATGACCAGGGGAATCAGTTTTTCAGGGAACTGATAGGGGCCGTAATTATTGGAACAGTTGGTGGTCAAGGTCGGCAACCCATAGGTATGGTGATAGGCTCTCACCAAATGGTCCGAAGACGCCTTGGATGCGGAATAAGGGCTATTGGGCGAATAGGGTGTCGTTTCTGAAAATCCCGGATCTTCTTTGTTCAATGATCCGTAGACTTCGTCTGTTGATACATGTAAAAAGCGAAGTGCGACCCGGCGATCGGGCGAAAGTCCTTTCCAGTATGCAAGCGATGATTCCAACAGATTGAAGGTGCCGACGACGTTGGTCTGAATAAAGTCATCCGGTGCCGAAATGGAACGGTCAACATGGCTTTCGGCCGCAAAGTTGACAATGGCATCCGGTCGGTATTCTGTTAATATATTTTCCAACAGACCCCGGTCTCCGATATCACCCTTGATAAAGGTATGTCGAGGATGCCGGGCAACGGATGAAAGGCTTTCGAGATTTCCGGCATAGGTCAATTTGTCCAAATTGACCAAATTTCCTTCGCAGTTTTTCAACCAGGTATGAATAAAGTTGGCACCGATGAATCCGGCGCCGCCGGTGACAAGGAGAGTGTTGATCTTGGGCATTGTATCTCTGTTGCTTTCCATTTGTATCGCGTAGTGTATATTTTCTTAGTGGGTGATTTTGTAAGGGGTAGCAATATTTATACAACCTGTCAATAACCGTTTTTTGGGTTGCAGATACTACATATTGATGTTTTTCATGCTTGACACACAATATATGTTTTCAGTATGATGCCCTCAAAGCTAAATTATTCATTAATAATGCAACAGACAGAGGTGATCCATGGAAGGAAAAATTATTGTCATATCGTCAGGCAAAGGCGGCGTCGGCAAGACCACTGCCACAGCTTCCATTGGAGCTGCTCTGGCGATGGATGGGAAAAAGGTGGTTGTGGTGGACATGGACATCGGGCTCCGGAATCTCGATGTGGTCATGGGACTTGAGAACCGTGTGGTGTTTAATATCGTGGATGTGGTCAAAGGCAAATGCAAACTGCGCCAGGCGGCCATAAAAAGCCGAAAGATCGATACTCTTTTCTTGATTCCGGCATCCCAGAGCGACAACAAGGATGCGGTATCGCCAAATGATATGATCCGCATATCCAAAACATTTCGGAAAGAGTTTGATTTTACCCTCATGGATTGCCCGGCCGGAATCGAAAGGGGATTCGAAAACGCTGTTGCAGCAGCGGATGAAGCCGTTGTGATCTGTACTCCGGAGGTGTCATCTGTTCGGGATGCTGATCGGGTGATCGGATTATTGTACGCCAAGCAGATTACCCCCAAATTGCTTGTAAACCGAATCGTTCCTTCCATGGTGGAAAGAGGCGAGATGCTCAGTCATCAGGATGTGGTGGATGTATTGTCTATTGATTTGGTGGGATTGGTGGAAGCGGATGAGCAGGTGGTCATTTCCACCAATAGCGGAGTTCCCCTGATCATGCAGGAAGGATCGAAGGCCGGGGAAGCGTTCCGGCGGATTGCCATGCGGTTGAATGGCCAACCCGATCTGCCCATAGAAGAACCTGGTGTTTCCAAATCGTTTTGGAAAAAGATTGGGTCTAAGATCGGATTTGGTAAATAGGAATAAAAACATGATGATAGATTTTATGAAAAAGCTCTTTAGTAGTAAAAATGGGAGCAGGGAGACGGCTAAAAAAAGATTGCAGTTTGCATTGGTCTACGACCGGCTTGAAGTCTCCGATGACATGTTGAAAGAGATGCAAAACGAAATTGTCTCTGTGATTTCACGATACTTTGTCATCGACAAGGACCAGTTGAAACTCGATATTCAGCGAGACGACGATTTGTCGGCTTTGATGTTCAATACACCTATTATTTCGGCAAAAGCCAGGCGACGGGTCGCTTAGGGTTCGCGCAAAGATAACTTCGCATTTTCGGATGCAATGATCCATTGTTACACTGTTGTCCTTACGGAAACGATTTTAGCTGATCTGCAATCGTCCAGAAAAACAATGTGACCGGCTTAGCATTTTCGTCCAGTCTGCTCATTTTGACTTTTGCAAGGTTCCGGTCGACCTTTACAATTTCAACCCTGATATCTTTTGGCGAAAGGAAGACTTTGTCTGATTGGAGCAGTTTTCTTGCTGCTACACGATTCTGGTTATTTATATAGGCGTTATAAGCCTGAATTGATGATTTCTGCATGGACACATAGGCGTAAGCTGGAACGACTGCCGCTTCCGTTGCAAAGGAAAACTGCGCTGAAAAAGAGAGCACAATCAGACAAACAGCAATAATTTTCCCTTTCATTTAAAGCAACCCTCCAACCTAATAGAAAACCCTGACCTTCCTCCTACCGGCATCCCATGTTTTTTTTCGTACATGTGGTAACAGCACCTGCAACTTTCTTGCCTGAACCATACTTGATGTTTTAGTAAAAAATTTCGTTTTTGGGCCTTCATCCATACTCCCTACCTGTGTCAAGTTGATGATTTTCAACGAAATTGCAGGCACCGAAACGGTGGAAAAACAACGCTTTTCTGACACATTTTCGTCAAATCCTTGCCGGTTCAAATTTCAACTGTTCTTCAATGGATTGAAATAAAAGGAAAAACAAAATAATTCAGCTTGGCATAAGCTTTGAAATATCGTTTTCCAACTGGAAGATGAACCTTTGAACCAATTTTGCGTGTATGAAAAAATATACAGGTAGCAAAAGGAAAGTATAATGAGCCGTACTCGACACAACCTTTTTTGGATGGCCCTCTACCTGGTGATCGTCTGTTTTATTTGCCTGCTGATGTTCAAGCCACTAAAAGAAGCGTTTATGGCAAACTGGGGTTTTAATCTCTTGATTCTGGCTGCATTGGTTACCGGTATCGGTATTAACGTCCGCCAGGTTTTCGCGCTGGAACCGGAGCTTCATTGGATTAAAATGTTTCGAACGGGAAACGCAGGGATTTCAGTTGCCGATCCTACCCACCTGATGAAACCGCTGGCCAAACAGTTGGAGGGATTGAAACGGGATCGTTTCTCTCTGTCGGCTTTTTCCATGAGTACGGTTTTAGATGGGATTCGGGGCAGGCTGGAAGAATCCCGTGAAGTTTCCCGGTATATGATTGGGCTTCTGGTATTTCTTGGTCTTTTGGGGACCTTTTGGGGCTTGCTGGGAACCATCTCTTCGGTTTGGCACGTAATTGATGGTTTGGAGGTAGCCAGGCATGACTTCACAGCAGTGTTCGAGAACCTTAAACTGGGTTTACAGGGACCTTTAAGTGGTATGGGGACTGCTTTCAGTTCTTCTCTTTTCGGTCTTGGTGGATCGTTAGTATTGGGGTTTATCGATCTTCAGGCAGGTCATGCGCAAAACCGTTTTTTTAATGATCTGGAGGAGTGGTTGTCAGGTGTCACCCAACTGATTGATGCAGCTGAAGGGCAGGAGAATAATACTAAGACCCGGCACCCCACCATGGAATCGCCGGAGATCACCAGCCAATTGGTCCAAATGAACAAAGCATTGCGGGAAAGCAACAAAATGGTAGCACGACTTTGTTTCGATCATCCTGCACAGGGTGGTTCAACCGGCAAGAGAGCGGTTTCTGTAATGAAAGCTTCCAATCCTTAGCCGTTTTTCCAGGAAAAAAAATGTCTACCATTGCCAAACGTCCTCATCGTGAATTTAATGTCTGGCCAGGTTATGTGGATGCGCTCAGCGCACTTCTTATGGTGGTCATTTTTCTCGTTCTGATTTTTTCAGTTGTTCAATTTATGCTCAGCCAGGTTCTTTCCGGGCAGGAGAGTGAACTTGCCCTTTTGCAGCAAAAGGTCCATGAATTGTCGACTCAGTTGGGACTTGAAGAACAACAGAACCGGGAAATGGCTGCCAATGTTTCTGAAATGTCTCTGGTGATCAGTGCCCTTACAAACACCAGGACAATGCTTTACGGTCAAGTTGAGGAGATGGAGACAGCAGCCGGGCAGGACAAGGCGGAGATTGAGCAGCAGTTGCTTTTGATCGGTAGTTTGCATGAAGATATCAACTCTCTCCGTCAATTGCGTCTGGACCTGGAAAATCGTATCAGCGGATTAGCAGTCAATCTTCAGGTCAGCAATACGGAAATCGGTTCTTTACGGGATCGTTCCAAAGCGTTGGAAGACCGTCTGGCAGATTCCCAAGAGAGAACGTTGCTCGCTCAAAAAACCATCGCCGATAAAAAGATACGCATTCAAGCGCTCACGGCCCTGATTGGGGAACAAGACAAAGCGCTTAAAGAAGAACGGAACTTGTCTGCAGACGCCCGCGCCCAAATTGCTCAATTAAATCAAAGCATCGCTGTTTTACAAGCGCGGTTGGAAGCCGTCAGCCGGGCATTGGATCTTGTCAATAACGAGAACGACACCAAAAATACACGGATTAAAGACCTGGGCAAACGCCTGAATCTTGCTCTTGCCCGGCGGGTTAACGAATTGGAATCATACCGCTCGGATTTTTTCGGTCGTTTGAGGACGGTTCTTGGAGACAACCCCCTGATTCGTATCGAAGGAGATCGTTTTGTTTTTCAGGCCGAACTTCTTTTTTCTTCCGGTTCCGCAACTTTGGAAAAAGAAGGTATCAGGCACCTTTCCCAACTGGCAGCTACACTGAATGAACTGGCAGGCAGGATCCCCAAAGAAATTGATTGGATTTTAAGAATCGACGGTCATACGGACCGTGTTCCGGTCACTTCGGGCCGTTTTGCATCTAACTGGGAGCTATCTACAGCTCGGGCCGTATCGGTGGTTCGTTTTCTCGCGGGTCAGGGCATTGCTGAAAGACATATGGCCGCTGCAGGGTTCAGCAAATTTCATCCCCTCGATTCTTCCAATACACCGGAAGCTTACAGGAAAAATAGACGCATCGAGATAAAGCTTACTTCACGTTAAAATTTATTTTTCCAGACTGTCGCTATCCAGATGAGCAACAGTCTGGAACAAATAAAACTGCTCCCCAATTCAAAAACTCTGTGATTTCCGACATTGATAAGGATTACTATTTGAATTGCCCACGAAGT
>DAOWNV010000251.1 GCA_030642405.1 Desulfosarcina sp. | reverse complement strand
GCAGGAGTCGGTCGCCAATAAAATAGTGAAAAATAAAAACCCAGACCAATACCGGGATATTGCGGATCATTTCCACATAGCCCGTGCCGACCATCTGTCTAAATCGGCTTTGGCTGGTTCGCAGCAGCCCCATTCCCGTACCGAGGATTAACGCCAAACATGTGGCCCAGATACTCAGGCGCAAGGTGACCAGAACTCCTTGGAGAATCAGACCGGGTACCCACCTCCCTTTTTCCACATCCAACCGCAACAGATATTGGGGAATTGCTTGCCAGTTCCACTTGTATTGGGTTTGAAGGTCGGCCTGATAGAGCAGCCACACCACCAAGGCACCGATTCCCGAGAGCAGAATCAGGTCCGTGGTGGTGGCGCTTGCTTTTTTGCCTATCACTGGAGTAGCGACTCCCAATTTTTTGTCTCGAACCAGAAAGTCTTGCGTTCTTTCAACCATCCTTCAGCGCTTACATAAGCGATCCAGTTGTTGAAATAGTTAAGCGTGTCTACATCTCCCTTTCGGACGGCAAAGCCGATCGGCTCTTTCGTAAACGTTCCTTGGATGGGAAGAAAGAGCTTTTCCGGGTATTTGATGGTTTGAAAAGCGGGTGTCGGGGCCGAACCCACAACGGCATGCACACGGCCGTTGATGACTTCCTGGTAGGCCTGGGCCTCGTCGTCAAACATGCGAATTTCGGCTTTAGGGAGGTATCTTTTTGTAGCGGTCACTGCCGTAGACCCCAGGCGAGCCGCAATAATGACGCCGGTTTTGTTAAAGGCTTCGATACCTTTCATTCCTGCGGCCAATTTTTTACTCGCCACCATTGACATCCCCGTGAAATCATAGGGGTTGCTGAAATTAACCTTCAAGTTTCGGCTGGGCAGGATGCCCATGCCGCCGATGATAACGTCAAATCTGCCGGTTAGCAGTGCGGGGATAATGCCGGACCATTTGGTTGGAATGAACTCGACCTTGACGTCCATATCTTCGGCAAGCCGCCTGGCCACATCGATTTCAAAACCAATGAGCTTACCCGTCTTGTCCTTCATGGCCCAGGGAACAAAAGTGGACATTCCAACCCGCAAGACACCGCGCCGGATCACTTGCTCCACCGCACTTACCTGCTGGTCTGCAGCCATCACACCTGGTACATAAGCCATGGAGAGCATCAAAACAGACATTAGCAAAATTGAATTCAACCTTTTTAAAACGTTCATACATAACCTCCTTTTCATCATGCATTCATTTAGTTTTTCCTGCCAATCGTTTTTCAATACCTCGTGTGGCAAGTGATATGGACAGGGCTAATAACAGGTAGATGGCAGCAATGGTAAACCACAATTCGAATACCAAATAGGTCTCTGCGATGATCTCCTGCCCTTTCATGGTTAAATCGTATATGGCGATGGTGCTGACCAGTGCCGAGTCCTTGATCAGAGAAATTGCCTGGCTCACAAGGGGCGGTGTCATGTGACGCAAGGCTTGAGGCAGAACCACATGCCTGTACGTACGGTAGTGGCCAAGACCGATGCTTCCCGCTGCCTCCCACTGGCTGTTGGGAACGGCTAAGATGCCGGCACGAATAATTTCAGAGGCATAGGCCCCCTCGAAAAGGCTCAATGCCAGCACTGCCGATGAAAACCGGCTGAGATCAATCATTGGTGAGAGGACAAAATAAATAAAAAACAGCTGCACTAGCAAGGGTGTATTTCGAATCATTTCCAGGTAAACCCTGGCCATGATTCTGGCGGAAAACAGGCTGGATAACCGGGCGATTGCAGTCACCATGCCAATAAAACTTGACAGTACAAGCGAAATGACAGAAATCTTCAACGTTACGGCCAGTCCCATAAGTAAAGGGCCAGGATGAAAATAACCCTCTGAAAAGGTATACAGATATTTCGGTACCCGATACCATTGCCAATGATATCGGGTACCGACGTTTTCCGCATAGATGAACCAGGCGACCAGTCCGGCTAACACTGCTATCCGGAACCCATTTAAAAAAAACTGCCTTTGGCCGGTGGAAATGTAGCTTTTACAAGTGGATAGATAGCCAAGTGTCATGGGAAAATAGAATCTTTGTCGTTATAAAGTGTTGTGGCCGTCTTTGTGGTTGACCGCTTCCGATTTATTACTGCTCTATTCGATTCATGATAATAGCGGTTAAACCTGCTATGATACCGGTTTGTATAATTATGTGCCGGAGTGAACGGAATTCAACTATATATGCCGGCCGATTTTGAATTGTCAACAAGACCCTGGAAGGCAACATGGTGTTGTTGGCATGGCTTTGTGTATTATTTTATTGATACAGAATTGTATCGATAAAACATGTATCAATCATATTCTTGTCCACTTTTCCTGACTTCAAGGAGTGCCGCTGACAGCATAAATACAAATATAAATAGTATGTTACTGCATTTCATTGGCGCGGATTGATGTTCTGTCGCTTTGGCATGATTCTGGCTTTTGCATTAACAAACAGGTTTAAGTGTTTCGATCTTAATAACGGCACCGGTTATTTTTCGGTGTATAAAAACCGATCTGGAGTATACATGATGAATCTTGAAGACATTAAACACAATACGGATTTGGTCAATTCCATCGACTGGGAAATGACGCCGGAAGAGGCGGTACGTTTATATCTTGAGTGGGGTAACAACTGGGCCGGAGGAAATTATGTCATCCGCTCAAAAGAAGATGTTTCCCACTATTTCGTTGTTAATACCTGGAAGGAGGAGCCGGTCATCTATTTCATTCGTAGGAACAGCGACGAAGCGGTGGAGTTGGCCGAGATCAAAATCCCTCATGATTTAAAAACGAGATACCTTCATTCCCAAGGCAGGCATAAAGGTGTGTGGGCGCTGGAAGGGGAAGTCAAATCCTGGCTTAAACGAAAACTCAACACCGACTGAATCACAGGAAAAACAATACTTTTCTCATGTTTTTTATAATGATGGGAAAAAGGGGGCGGAGGAACCGATGAAAAAAGCAATGGTAAATGAGCTGTTTTTTTAGTATGTTTGTAGTATGTTTGTATATGGTAAGCATATAGTTAAAACAAATACTGATTCAACCACCAAGGAGGTAAAATGAATTTCAATTCTTTTGAGGAGATTCTTGATTTCGCCATTGAAAGGGAAAAACAAGCGGTTGTATTCTATCAAAAACTGGTAGACCGGGAAACGTTTCCCGGTTCCAAACAAATGCTTGCCGAGTTTGTCGAAGAAGAGAAAAAACATCAGTTGATGTTAGAGGATTTTAAAAAAGGCCAACGATCCATCGTTGAGTATAAATACAAGTGGATTCCAGACATTAAACGAAGCGATTATATCGTGGACATGCAGTATGAACCGGGTATGGATTTCACGGAAATCCTCAGGTTGGCGATGAAACGTGAGGAAAAAGCCCTGCGACTATATAATGTGCTTGCAACCAAGACGGACGATGCGGACTGCATCAAGCTATTCAAACTTTTGGCACAGGAAGAAGCCAAGCACAAACAATCGTTTGAAACCTTATATGACGACCATATGGCTGAACTGGGAGATTAGGACCGGTCTCAGGTTATACCTGCGTTGTCAGGGAGGAATTATGCTACCACAGATAAAAAAAATACTTTATGCGACGGACTTGTCTGAAAATGCCCGATATGCGTATAGTTATGCGGCCAGCTTGGCCCAGCAGTATGGTGCCCAAATAACCATTATTCATGTGATTGAAAAGTTAACCGCAGATACTTTCTTACAGATTGAGGGCTATGTCGGCGAAGAGAAATGGAAAAAACTCCAGTTCGAGAAACAGGCTGATTTTATATCTGCGATCAAGGGTCGGCTTGGCAGCTTTTGTGATGAAATTAGCGATGAGCTTGACGCTTGCACCTTCCAGGTAGAAAAAATTTTGGTGAAAGAAGGGATTGCCGCTGACGAGATCCTGTATCAGGCCGACCTCAATGATGCGGACGCTATTGTCATGGGTACCCGTGGTTTTGGGATGTTTAAGGATGCACTGATGGGGGGCACAGCAAGAAGAGTGGTCAGAAGAAGTAAACTCCCCGTGCTGGTGGTGCGACTCCCGGAAAACTGATTACCGGAGCAATGTTTGTGCGGTGGTTTCGCACCGACATTGCTCAAAAAAAAATAATTTGCATATACCTGTCTACGATTACCGCTATTTTTTAAACAAAGGAGAAGAGATATGAAAGGATTAACCCGAAAGCTTTTGATTTTGCTTGTTTTCTTTTTAGCCACCGCATGCGCTCATACAGAAAACG
>DAOWNV010000261.1 GCA_030642405.1 Desulfosarcina sp. | reverse complement strand
CGGTATCCCATGGCAATTCCGTCTCCTGTTGCTATATCCGGGTTGCTGGTATACAGATATACCTTGCCGGCCCCGCCTGTGGCCAACAAGGTGATGGTTGCGCCAAAGGTTTTGACCTGACTGGATTGTCGATCCAGAACGTAGGCACCGCAGCAGGAATCTTCCTGGGTCGTCGTGACCACCCCACGCTTGATGCGGGTTGAAAAAGTAATCAGGTCGATGGCCATGTGGTTTTCGAAGAAGCGGATATTCGGATTCTGCCTTGCCTTGTCCAAAAGTACCCGTTCGACCTCTTTTCCGGTCATATCGAGAGCATGTACGATCCGATTGCGGCAATGCCCTCCCTCGCGTCCGAGGTCGAAAACGGTTCCTCCATGCTCCTCCGTTTTTTTGCCGCCGGTATTGAAATTCACACCGATGGCCATCAATTCCCTGATTCGCTCGGGGCCGCCCTCCACGACTTTGCGGACCACTTCCGGGTTGCACAGCCCATCTCCCGCCTTCAACGTGTCGGTAATGTGCAGATCAAAGGAATCCTTTTGGTCAAATACGGAAGCGATGCCGCCCTGGGCAAGGTTGGTGTTGCTGTCTACCGCTTGTTTTTTGGTTACGATGGCTACCGTTCCTTTGCGCGCCACTTTAAGGGCGTACATCAGTCCTGCGATACCGCTACCGATAATCAAAAAATCCGTTTGGGAATTCATTGCTAGTACAAAGATGAACGTGGTTTGCGCCGGCTCGAACTGAAAATGCCGATGAAAAAGCCGATCAGCATAATGCTGCCGCCGGTGAGTACCCATTGGATAATTCGGCTTCGTTTCATCTGCATGTTCTCTTCATCTAGTTTTGCGGATCGTGTTCTTTCAGCTTCCAGGTCGGCGGCAACTTTTTGATGGAGCTTTTTCAATTTCAAAAATTCGGAAGATTCCTTTTTAAGTGTCTTATAGGCGGTACTGAGTTCGTCTCTTTCTTTTTGGCTCTGAGACAGATCGGCATCGACGGTTTGTTTCTTTGCATTGAGTCCGTCGAACTTACCCTTCATCTCTTCGAATTTTTTCGACTGAACAATGTAATTCTTCCGAAACCGTTCAAGCACCATGGCGCAGGGTTTATTGGGTGTAAGGTAACGATTAAGAACCCATCCCTCTTTTCCTTTGTGTGTGCGAACTCTTGACCAATCTTTCCCCTTTTCAACAATCTCCACCGCGTTGCCGCTTTGAATCAGAGAGAGGATCTTTCGGTCTATACCAGGACCGGTTCGCATTGTAATTTCAAAATTTTCAGTTACATAAACAGTTTCTGCAACACTTGTCGCAGCCGGGACCAACAGGCCGATGAGAATCATCCAGAACCATGCGTTCAGGTTTTTCATAACGAATTTTACACTCCATCGATATTGGGGTTGTTTGGGTAAACTGAAAAATGGTCTTATTCTGGGTTGAAACGTAGTCATCTGTCAATAATTTCTTTTCAAACAGTGGTACCTATGATAACCGGAAATTCTAAAATAAACAGGCAGGTGAAGGATCCATGATTGCATATGACTTGTTGTGTGGCAACGGCCACCAGTTTGAAGGGTGGTTTGAAGACAGTAAATCATTCGACGGCCAGAAAAAGCAGGGCTTGATCTCCTGCCCTATCTGTGAAGATACAAATGTATCGAAGGTGCCCTCTACGTTTGCCATCAAAGGGTCGACGGACGTACACACCGTCGCTCCGGCTCGAAACATTGATCTGGTGGAAATGGGCAAAAAGATTGTCGATTATGTCGAGAAAAATTTTGATAATGTAGGTGCGGATTTTGCTGAGGAGGCGTTGAAGATGCATTATGGTGTCACAGAGCCACGGAATATCCGTGGTGTCAGCACGCCCAAGGAGGATGAAACCCTGAAATCCGAAGGGATTAATTTTTACAGGTTCCCCGTTCCCGTTAAACCGACAGACTCGGATCCGGAACCTTCCTGACTTAGGATTTACCATGTTGGATCAAGTTCGTTGTTGCAGGTCGCCAACGCCGCCTCCGGATTCAAGTGGTAGGCGAGCAGGGAACGTCGTTCCCTTGGGCGATTATTTTTCAAAGCAATGTCCAACGCCTTGGGATTGCCAACCATGACTACAAGCTGTTTACCCCGGGTTAGTGCTGTATAAAGCAGGTTCCGTTGCAGCATGACATAATGCTGGGTGACCAGAGGAATCACTACCGCAGGGTATTCCGATCCCTGGGATTTGTGGACGGAGATAGCATAGGCAAGGACCAGTTCATCCAATTCTAGGAAATTGTATGAAACAATACGACCATCGTAATTCACTTCGGCACTCTCTTTTTCCATATCGATGCTGTGAAAGATGCCGATGTCACCGTTAAACACCTCTTTTTGGTAGTTGTTTCGCAAGTGCATCACTTTGTCTCCGACGCTGAAACGGCTACCCATAATTGTTACCTGCTCTTCGGTTGGATTCAGTGCCTCCTGGAGCCGTCTGTTAAGGTTCAGCGTTCCAACCGGGCCACGGTGCATGGGGGTGAGCACTTGAATGTCCCTGATCGGGTCCATCTTTTTATTATGACACTTTCTGAAATGCCGGGGAATTTCCTGCTGACAAAGTTGAATGACGGTTTCAATCACCTGCCTTGGGTCGACTTTTTCCAAGAAATGCATTTCAGACAAGGTGTCCGTATTGCCCGGTGGGTCCATTCTCGGGTTTTGACCGTTGCGGATCCGATGGGCATTGGTAACGATAAGGCTCTGTTTGTCCTGGCGGAAAACTTCATCCAACTCAAAGGTCCTGATTGTTTTGGAACGGATCAGGTCCGCCAATACGCTTCCCGGTCCAACCGACGGTAGTTGAAATACGTCTCCCACCAGAATAAGGATCGCTTTCACCGGTACAGCCCTAATCAATTGAGCCATGAGTAGCGTATCCACCATGGACGCTTCGTCCACGATTACCACATCGGTTTGCAGTTGATCATTTTCCGACCGTTCGAAACAGCCGTCGGCAAGATTATATCCCAATGCCTTGTGCAACGTGGTTGCCGATTTTGCGGTAATATCCGTAAGCCGCCGTGCAGCTCGTCCCGTTGGTGCCATCAGCAGAATGCGGAGACCCAATCGTTCCATGATTGTGTTGATGGCCCGGATCAAGGTTGTTTTACCGGTGCCCGGACCACCGGTGATAACAGATACTTTATGTACTAAGATCTCATGGAGAACCTCTTCCTGTTTTTTGGAGAGGGTAATGTCAAGTTGCCTTGACACTTTTTCGGCAATCAAGCGGCCGTCCGGTGGGGTGTCGTTAAAGGGGATGGATTGCATGGCATCGATTCGTCCGGCAGTAACGGTTTCAGCTTCGTACAGATTTTTTGGAAATACCAGGGCAGCATTTGTTTCCGGAACAATTGCCAGGATTACACTTCCCTCTTGAACCAAATGATCCAGGCTATCCGCTGTGGTTTCCGGTCCGATATCAAACTCGTTTTTACATAGATCGAAAAGAGTGTCACGGCTCATGTAGGTATGCCCTTGTTCCGCGGTTTTGTCGAGAAGGTGAATCATGCAGGCTTTGGCCCGGTCCAATTCATCCACCGGTGTATCGATGTTTCTTACGATAGCGTCGGCAATGTGAAAACCGATGCGGGGAAGATCCTGGGCCACACAGTAGGGATCGTTGCACAATATGTCGATGGCTTCATTTCCATACTCTCGAAGAAGGCGAGCGGCATAGGTTGTGTCCACACCGATTTTTTCAAGAAAATCCATGAGCTGTCTTGCACTGTGGTGGGATTGCCAGGCTTGGGCTATGTGCTGTGCTGTTTTTTTCCCGATGCCGGATACTTCAGTCAACCGTTTTGGATCGGTTTCGATGACCGTCAGGGCTTCTTTATTGAAATGGTCAATGATCCGATTTACAAGTTTGGGCCCAACACCCTTGATAAAACCTGACTTCAGATAGCTGCGTATGCCGTCCACCGTGGCCGGTAACAACTCCTTAAATGCATTAAACTTGAATTGTTGCCCATAGCGGGGATGGGATTCCCAATCTCCTCTTACTTCAACGGATTTACCAACCCGTGGGGTCGGCATGGTGCCTTTGATGGTGATGATCCCACT